>NZ_JAODYT010000058.1:0-26113 GCF_029834875.1 Pseudomonas sp. GD04158
GTACTGGTGCAGCCCGGCCAGGCCGTGGAGGAGGGGCAACTGGTGATCATCCTCGAAGCGATGAAGATGGAAACCGAAATCCGTGCCTTCAAGGCCGGCACCGTCGGTGCCGTCAACGTCAAGGTCGGTGATGCGGTGGCGGTGGGCGCAAGCCTGCTGACCATCGGCTGAGGGGCACGTCATGGAAAAGCTGCTCAAGCTCTGGCAGAGCACCGGCCTGTACCATCTGGAGCCCGGTCAGGCGTTCATGATCGCGGTCTGCCTGGTACTGATCTACCTGGCCATCAAGAAGGGGTTCGAGCCCCTGCTGCTGGTGCCCATCGGTTTCGGCGGTCTGCTGTCGAACATCCCGGTGGCCAACATGGCCGAAGGCGCGGGTTTCCTGCACCTGATCTATGAGGTGGGCCTGCCGACCAGCATCTTCCCGCTGCTGATCTTCCTTGGCGTCGGCGCCATGACCGATTTCGGTCCGATGCTGGCCAACCCCAAGACCCTGCTGCTCGGCGCCGCTGCGCAGTTCGGCATCTTCGGCACCCTGCTCGGTGCCCTGGCGATCACCGCGCTGGGCATTCCCGGCATGGAGTTCACCCTCAAGGAGGCGGCGTCCATCGCCATCATCGGCGGGGCGGACGGGCCGACCTCGATCTTCGTCACCTCCAAGCTCGCGCCCGATCTGCTCGGTCCCATCGCCGTGGCGGCCTATGCCTACATGGCGCTGGTGCCGCTGCTGCAACCGCCGATCATGCGCGCGCTGACCACCAAGGAGGAGCGCGCCATCGTCATGCAGCAACTGCGTCCGGTGGGGCAGACAGAGAAGATCATCTTCCCCATCGTGCTGTGCGTTCTGGTGGGCATGCTGCTGCCCGACGCCGCGCCGCTGATCGGCATGTTCGCCCTCGGCAACCTGCTGCGCGAATGTGGTGTGGTCGAGCGCCTGGCCGATACCTCGCGCAACGCGCTGATCAACATCGTCACCATCTTCCTTGGCCTGACCGTGGGTTCCAAGCTGTCGGCAGAAGCCTTCCTGCAGCTCAAGACCCTGGGCATCCTGCTGCTGGGCATGGTGGCCTTCTGTGCCGGCACCGCTGCCGGGGTGCTGATGGCCAAGCTGATGAACCTGTTCAGCACGCACAAGGTCAACCCGCTGATCGGCTCGGCTGGTGTGTCCGCGGTGCCGATGGCGGCTAGGGTGTCGAACAAGGTGGGCCTGGAGGCCAACCCGCAGAACTTCCTGCTGATGCACGCCATGGGGCCGAACGTGGCCGGGGTGATCGGCTCGGCGGTGGCGGCGGGGGTGTTGCTCAGCTTCGTCGGCTGATCAGGGCGCGGAGTTCGCTCCGCGCTTCGCTACGGCCCGCGAGGGCCGCTGTCAGGAATGGCAGGAATAAAAAAACCGGCGCAAGGCCGGTTTTTTCATGGGCTCGCCTCAGGCTTCTTCGGCGGCCATTTCCACATCGTGGGCAATCAGAGCAACCAGGGCGTTCTGCTGGCGGCGCGACAGCTGACGAAAACGCTGCAGCAACTCACGCTCATGGAGGCTCAGTTCGGGGCTGTCAAGGCGCAGACTGAGATCGTCATCCAGAGCGCCTTCCTGAAGCATGCTCTGCTCCAGACGGGCGATGATTTCCGAATTCATGCTGCGGTGATGGTTGCGTGCTACGTCAGCGATACGCTCACGCATGCCATCGGGCAAGCGAACGACGAATTTGTCAGCCGTGCGGCTGGAATAGGTAGCCTGTTTCATAGGGCGCATACATTACCGGTTAGTTCAGGGAGCGATACTGGTAGTCAGTGTCAAGATTGTCACCGGTTTGACAACCTTATTCACTAGCCGTTCAACCGGTATCGCGTTCTGCGTCGTTATGACCTGAGGGTCATCTGAACAGTTCCTTGACGCCAATTACGTGTCGCATTGTGAGCGAGGTGGAGGCTTAATGCCAGCACCGACTGTCAGAAATGCGCATCAATCGGCAGAAGAGCTGCGCAAGCTGTGCTCAGGCACAAAAGATTCAAACGCCCGTCACTCAAACGTCACCTCCGCTTCACGGGGCTGACACAGGTTCTGCCTACCTTGGTCTACACCAGATGGCGGCCAAGGCGCTGCCTTCTTATCGCCAATGATAGTAGAGGGCCAGCCCATGAGCGCAGTGATTCGAGTCGACCGTCTGAACAAGACCTTCGGGCGTAAACAGGCGCTGTTCGATCTGGCCCTGTCAGTACAGCCTGGCGAGATGGTAGCGCTGATCGGCGCTTCTGGCTCGGGCAAATCGACCCTGCTGCGACATCTGGCCGGCCTGGCACGCGGTGATGGCGGCAGTATCGAGGTACTCGGTCGTCAGGTACAGGCCGAAGGACGCCTCAATGGCGAGGTGCGTCGCCTGCGCGCCGATATCGGCTACATCTTCCAGCAGTTCAATCTGGTCGGCCGCCTCAGCGTGTTGCAGAACGTGCTGCTCGGCGGCCTGGGCCGCATGCCGCGCTGGCGCGGCAGCCTCAGCCTGTTCAATACCGAGGAAAAACAGCGCGCCATGGCGGCGCTGGAGCGCGTCGGTCTGGCCGAGTTCGCAGCGCAGCGCGCTTCCACTCTATCCGGCGGCCAGCAACAGCGCGTGGCCATCGCTCGCGCGCTGTGCCAGCAGGCCGAGGTGATTCTCGCCGACGAGCCGATCGCCTCGCTCGACCCGGAGTCGGCGCGCAAGGTGATGGAAATTCTCGCCGACATCAACCGTCGCGATGGCAAGACCGTGGTGGTGACCCTGCATCAGGTCGACTACGCGGTGCGCTATTGCCAGCGCGCCGTGGCGCTCAAGGGCGGGCGCATTCATTTCGACGGCCCCACCGACAGCTTCAACCCCGATTTCCTCAACGACCTCTACGGCGGTGATCTCGATATCAGCCTGCTGCTGCCGCAAGGGCAGCGCCCACGTGCCGTGGAGCGTCCGCTGACGCTGGCCAAGGCCTGACGTCGCCTTCCTCATTCGAACCATAACGCCAACCCGCAACAGGAGTGTGCTCCATGTTCAAACGCATCGGCCAGGTGCTGGCTGCCTCTGCGCTCGTCACCGGTTCCCTGCTGGGCTCGGTCCAGGCCGCCGAGGAACTCAACTTCGGCATCATCTCCACCGAGTCCTCGCAGAATCTCAAGGCCATGTGGGATCCCTTCCTGGCCGACATGAGCAAGCAGACCGGGGTGAAGATCAACGCTTTCTTCGCGCCTGATTACGCCGGGATCATCCAGGGCATGCGTTTCGACAAGGTCGACGTGGCCTGGTACGGCAACAAGTCGGCGATGGAAGCGGTGGACCGTGCCGGTGGCGAGATCTTCGCCCAGACCGTGGCGGCCAACGGCGCGCAGGGCTACTACAGCCTGCTGGTGGCGCACAAGGACAGCCCGATCGACTCGGTCGAGGACATGCTCAAGAACGCCAAGAGCCTGACCTTCGCCAACGGCGACCCGAACTCCACCTCCGGCTACCTGGTGCCCGGTTATTACGTGTTCGCCCAGAACAACGTCGACTCCGGCAAGATCTTCAAGCGCTCGCTCAACGGCAGTCACGAGGTCAATGCACTGTCGGTGGCCAACAAGCAGGTCGATGTCGGCACCTTCAACAGCGAGGGCATGGAGCGCCTGGAAGTGACCGCGCCGGACAAGGCCGCGCAGCTCAAGGTGATCTGGACCTCACCGCTGATCCCCTCCGATCCCATCGTCTGGCGCAAGAACCTGCCGCAAGAAACCCGCGACAAGCTGCGCGACTTCTTCATGACCTATGGCGCCAAGCCGGAAGAGAAGAAAGTGCTCGAGGGCCTGCAGTGGGGCCAGTTCAAGGCTTCCGACAACGACCAGCTGCTGCCGATTCGTCAGCTCGAGCTGTTCAAGAAGCGCACCGAAGTGGCCAACAACGACAAGCTCAAGGACGCCGACAAGCAGGCTCAGCTCAAGGAGCTGGACGCCGAGCTGGCCAAGCTGGAGCAGCGTATGGCCGAGCGTGAAAAGCAGGGCGGCGCCAGCGCCGGTTGATCCTGGCAGCCCCTCGGTATCGACCGAGGGGCTGACTGCAGTCGTTTTCCCCGAGATACCTTGATGACCACTTTGACCACCCATACCCCGACCGTCGATAGCAAGCGCAGCTGGTTGCAACTGATCGGCTGGGGCCTGTTCTTCGCCGTGCTCGCCTGGTCCTGGCGGGGTGCGGAAATGAACCCGCTGGCGCTGGTGCGCGATGGCGGCAACATGGCCACCTTCGCGGCCGACTTCTTCCCGCCGGATTTCAGCAACTGGCGGCACTACCTCAAGGAAATGGTGGTCACCGTGCAGATCGCCCTGTGGGGCACGGTGCTGGCCATTCTCTGCGCCATTCCGCTGGGCATCCTCTGTTCCGAGAACATCGTGCCCTGGTGGGTGTACCAGCCGGTACGCCGGGTGATGGATGCCTGCCGTTCGATCAACGAAATGGTCTTCGCCATGCTCTTCGTCGTCGCGGTCGGCCTCGGCCCCTTCGCTGGCGTGCTGGCGCTGTTCATCAGCACCACCGGGGTGCTGGCCAAGCTGTTCGCCGAGGCGGTCGAAGCCATCGATCCCGGCCCGGTGGAAGGGGTGCGCGCCACCGGCGCCAGTGCCCTGCAGGAAGTGATCTTCGGCGTCATCCCGCAGGTGTTGCCGCTGTGGATCTCCTACTCGCTGTACCGCTTCGAGTCCAACGTACGCTCGGCCACCGTGGTCGGCATGGTCGGTGCCGGCGGCATCGGGGTGATTCTCTGGGAGGCCATTCGCGGCTTCCAGTTCGCCCAGACCTGCGCCCTGCTGATCGTGATCATCCTGGTGGTGAGCGCCATCGACATCCTGTCCCAGCGCCTGCGCAAGCTCTTTATCTGAAGGAGGAGGAGGGCGCCCGCGTGCGCCCTTTTCAAACGATGAACTTGTCTAGACAAAGCGAACCGCTGTACCGCGAGCTGGCCGCCGTGCTGCGCGAAGACGTGCAGCGCATGAACCCGGGCGATTACCTGCCGGGCGAGATGCAACTGGCCGCACGTTTTTCCGTCAACCGCCACACCCTGCGCCGCGCGGTGGACGAGCTGGTGCTCGAAGGCCGCCTGCTGCGCCGCCAGGGCAAGGGCACCCAGGTGCTGGCCAAGCCACTGGTGTACCCGGTGGAGGCGGGCAGTGCCTTCAGCCAGTCGCTGTCGGCGCTCGGCCACCGTGTCGAGGCCAGGCTGATCGAGCGCCTGCGCCGCACTGGCAGCACTGAGGAATGCCGCCACCTGCAACTGCCTGACGGCAGCGAGCTGATCGAGCTGACCACCCTGCGCCTGCTCGAGGGCCAGCCGCTGAGCCTGATCCGCCACCGCTTCTGCGCCAGCCTGGCGCCACTGTTGGCCGACTACCAGGGCGGTTCGCTGCGCCAGTACCTGGCCGAGCGCGATCTGCCGCTGGCGCGCACTTTCAGCTTGATTGGTGCGCGTCTGCCCAGCCGCGAAGAAGCCGCGCACCTGCTGATGCCGCGCCATGCGCCGCTGCTCAGCGTACTCACCCTGTCCCGCGATCCCGCTGGCCGGGCGGTGGAGCTGGCGCAGTCCAGCAGCCGCGCCGACCGCTTCCAGTACCAGGTAGCGACCTGATGGAGACCCGCATGAACGACCTTGATCCGAACATCACCGCGCGCCAGCGCTGGATGGGCGTGCTGGCCCGCGCCGGCAGCGCCCTCGACGCCCATGAGGCGGCGCTGAAGGACAGCGCCTACCAGCTGATCCGCGCCCCGGAGGTGGGCATGACTCTGGTGCGCGGGCGCATGGGCGGCACCGGCAGCGCCTTCAACCTGGGCGAGATGACCGTGACCCGCTGCGTGGTGCGCCTGGCCGATGGCCGCACCGGTTACAGCTACCTGGCCGGCCGCGACAAGCGCCGAGCCGAGCTGGCCGCCCTGGCCGACGCCCACCTGCAGGGCAGCGACCAGGCGCGCTGGCTCAGTGACCTGATCGACCCCCTGGCTCGCCAGCAGCGCGAGCAGCGCCTGGCCCGGGCCGCGCGCAGCGCCACCACCCAGGTGGAATTCTTCACCCTGGTCAGAGGAGAGGATTGATGACTACGCCGCACAGCTCGCACTGGCTGCAACCGGCTTTCGACGACCCGGTGCTCGATGCCCAGGTCAGCTTCCGCGCCGCCCTCGGCGCGCTGGCCGAACCGGGTCTGCCACGCGCCATGGACCGCGCCCATGCCTTGGGCGACCTGGCCCCGGCCACCTATGGCCTGTGCCTGGCCTTTCTCGACAGCGACACGCCGCTGTGGTTGGCGCCGCGCTTCGATACGCCGCTGATCCGCGCCAACCTGGCCTTCCACTGCGGCTGCCCGATCGTCGCCGAGCGCGAGATCGCCCTGTTCGCCCTGCTCGACGAAAGCGAGCTGGATGACCTGTCGGACTTCGACAATGGCAGCGAACGCTACCCGGATCAGTCCTGCACGCTGCTGATTCAACTCGACGATCTGCACGCTGGCCCGGCCCTGCGCTGGCGCGGCCCGGGCATCAAGGACGTGCGCAGCGTCAACCTGCCGCTGCCGGCCTCGTTCTGGCAGCAACGCCAGGCGCGCAGCGCCTTTCCCCGTGGCCTGGATTGCTTCTTCGCCGCGGGCGGCGAGGTGATCGGCCTGCCGCGCAGTACCCGCGTGCTGATCGAAACCGAGGAGGCTGCCTGATGTATGTCGCCGTCAAGGGTGGCGAACGCGCCATCGACAATGCCCATCAACTGCTGGCCAACCGTCGTCGTGGCGATACCGCCGTCGCCGAACTGGGCGTGCAGCAGGTGCGCCAGCAACTGCCGCTGGCCGTGGCCCGCGTCATGAGCGAGGGCTCGCTATACGACGAGGAACTGGCTGCGCTGGCGATCAAGCAGGCGGCCGGCGATCTGATGGAAGCCATCTTCCTCTTGCGCGCCTACCGCACCACGCTGCCGCGCTTCGGTGCCAGCGAGCCGCTGGATACCACGAAGATGCAGCTGGAGCGGCGCATCTCCGCCACCTTCAAGGATCTGCCCGGCGGCCAGCTGCTCGGCCCAACCTTCGACTACACCCACCGTCTGCTGGATTTCACTTTGCTGGCCGAGGGCGACTATCCGGCGCCGGAAGCGGCCGTTACCGCTGAGCCCAAGCCCTGTCCGCGGGTGCTGGATTTTCTCGCAGGCGAAGGGCTGATGGCACGCGAGGCGGATGACGGCGCGCCGGTGCCCGATATCACCCGCGAGCCGCTGGCTTTCCCGGCCAGCCGTGCCGAGCGCCTGCAGGCCCTGGCCCGTGGCGACGAGGGCTTCCTCCTGGCGCTGGGTTATTCCACCCAGCGTGGCTACGGACGCAACCATCCCTTCGCCGGGGAGATCCGCATCGGCGACGTTGAGGTGTGGATGACGCCCGCCGAACTGGGTTTCGCCGTGCCGCTGGGCGACATCGAAATCACCGAGTGCGAGATGGTCAACCAGTTCGTCGGTGAAAGTGCCGAGCAGGCGCAGTTCACCCGCGGCTACGGCCTGGCCTTCGGTTACGCCGAGCGCAAGGCCATGGGCATGGCCCTGGTCGATCGTGCCCTGCGTGCCGGCGAGTACGGCGAGGAAGTGCAGGGCCCGGCGCAGGAGGAGGAGTTCGTGCTGATGCACTGCGACAACGTCGAGGCCGCCGGCTTCGTCTCGCACCTGAAGTTGCCGCACTACGTCGACTTCCAGGCCGAACTGGAACTGATCCGCAAGCTGCGCCGTCAGGCGTCGGCAGAGGAGAACCGCTGATGAACCTTTCCACTGCAAGCGGCGCCCGCGAGGCGTCGGCCTACAACTTCGCCTACCTCGACGAGCAGACCAAACGCATGATCCGCCGCGGTCTGCTCAAGGCGGTGGCGATCCCCGGCTACCAGGTGCCTTTCGGCGGGCGTGAGATGCCGCTGCCCTACGGCTGGGGCACCGGTGGCATGCAGCTGACTGCGGCCATTCTCGGTACGGACGACGTGCTCAAGGTGATCGACCAGGGCGCTGATGACACCACCAATGCGGTGTCGATCCGCCGCTTCTTCGCCCGCACCGCCGGCGTCGCCACCACCGAGCGTACGCTGGAAGCCAGCGTGATCCAGACCCGTCACCGCATTCCGGAAACGCCGCTGTCGGCCGGGCAGATCATGGTCTACCAGGTGCCGATCCCCGAGCCGCTGCGCTTTATCGAGCCCAGCGAGCAGGAGACGCGGACCATGCATGCGCTGGAGGACTACGGCGTGATGCACGTGAAGCTGTACGAGGACATCGCCACCTTCGGCCATATCGCCACTGCCTACGCCTACCCGGTGACGGTGGACGAGCGCTACGTGATGGACCCGTCGCCGATCCCGAAATTCGACAACCCCAAGCTGAACATGAGCCCGGCGCTGATGCTGTTCGGCGCCGGCCGCGAGAAGCGCCTGTACGCGGTGCCGCCCTTTACCAAAGTGGTCAGCCTGGACTTCGAGGATCACCCCTTCGCCGTGCAGCAGTGGGATGAGTGCTGCGCCTTCTGCGGCAGCACGGAATCCTTCCTCGACGAGCTGATCGTCGACGACGCCGGCAGCAAGCGCTACGTCTGCTCCGACACCGACTACTGCCGCCAGCGCACCGAGCGCCTTGAGGAGAACCTGCAATGAGCGCCGCCGAACGTCTGCAACCTGCCGTGGCAGCGACCGAGCCGCTGTTCTCGGCGCGTGACCTGACCCGCCTGTACGGCCCGGACAAGGGCTGCCAGGGGGTGAGCTTCGACCTCTATCCCGGCGAGGTGCTGGGCATCGTCGGCGAGTCCGGCTCGGGCAAGTCCACCTTGCTCAGCCTGCTCTCCGGGCGCTGCCCGCCGGATCGCGGCAGCGTGAGTTATCGCGCGCGCAGTGGTCAGTGGCTCGACCTGTACAGCGCCAGCGAGGCCGAGCGGCGCACGCTGCTGCGCACCGAGTGGGGCTTCGTCGAGCAGAACCCGCGTGACGGCCTGCGCATGGCGGTATCGGCCGGCGCCAATATCGGCGAGCGGCTGATGGCTCAGGGCGTGCGCCACTACGGCGAACTGCGCGCCGCCGGGCTCGACTGGCTGAGCCAGGTGGAGATCGACCCGGCGCGTATCGATGACCTGCCGCGTACCTTCTCCGGCGGCATGCAGCAGCGCCTGCAGATTGCTCGCAACCTGGTCTCCGCGCCGCGCCTGGTGTTTATGGACGAGCCGACTGGAGGGCTGGACGTGTCGGTGCAGGCGCGCCTGCTCGACCTGCTGCGTGGCCTGGTGCGCGAGCTGGACCTGGCGGTGGTGATCGTCACCCACGACCTGGCGGTGGCGCGTCTGCTGGCCGACCGCCTGATGGTGATGCGCCGCTCGCGCGTGGTGGAGGCGGGGCTGACCGACCAGATTCTCGACGACCCGCAGCATCCCTATTCGCAGCTGCTGGTGTCGTCGGTGTTGCAGCCATGACTGAGAGCTGCCCGCTTGCGCATGACGCGGGATGTAGGGCGGGTGTAACCCGCCACGGCAATGGCGGGTTACACCCGCCCTACGGCCTGCAACCGTCAACCCGTAGCCCGGATGAAATCCGGGAAGCCCGTGCCCGCCACCCCGGATTGCATCCGGGCTACGACAGCAATCGAGGTGTGTATGAACAACCTGATCGAGGTCAGCGGCCTCAGCAAGACCTTCACCCTGCACCAGCAGAACGGCGTCGTCCTGCAGGTGCTGCGTGACCTGAATTTCGCCGTGCGCGGCGGCGAGTGCCTGGTGCTGCATGGGCAGTCCGGCGCCGGCAAGTCGACCCTGCTGCGCACCCTGTACGGCAACTATCTGGCGGCCGGCGGCAGCATTCGCATCCGCCACCAGGACGCGCCGGTGGAGCTGGTCGGCGCCGAGCCGCGCCAGGTGCTGGCGGTGCGCCGGCAGAGCCTGGGTTACGTCAGCCAGTTCCTGCGGGTCATCCCGCGCGTGTCGACCCTGGACGTGGTGATGGAGCCGGCGCTGGCCCGTGGCTGGACGCGCAGCGATGCCGAGGCGCGGGCCAAGAGCCTGCTGAGCCGGCTGAATATCCCCGAGGCGCTGTGGCAACTGGCGCCGGGCACCTTCTCCGGCGGCGAGCAGCAGCGCGTCAACATCGCCCGCGGATTCATGGTCGAGTGGCCGGTGCTGCTGCTCGACGAACCCACCGCCTCGCTGGACGACGCCAACCGCCAGGTGGTGCTGGAGCTGATTGTCGAAGCCAAGGCGGCCGGCAGCGCGCTGATCGGCATCTTCCACGACCGCATCGCCCGCGAGGCGGTGGCCGACCGTTACCTCGACATGAGCGCCGCCGCGGCGCAACCGGAGTACGTCTATGTCGTCTGAACAGATTCTCAGCAACGCCCGTATCGTCACCGCCGAGCGCGAGTTCCTCGGCACACTGTTGCTGCGTGACGGGCTGATCGCCGCGGTGGACGAGGGCGCCAGTCGCCTGCCGCAGGCCCAGGACCTGAGCGGCGACTACCTGCTGCCGGGGCTGGTGGAGCTGCACACCGACAACCTGGAAAAACACATGAGCCCCAGGCCGGGAGTCGATTGGCCGTCGACCTCGGCGGTGCTGACCCACGATGCGCAGATCGTCGCCGCCGGCATCACCACGGTGTTCGATGCGCTGGCCATCGGTGACATCAACCCGCGTGGCCGGCGCATGCAGCAGCTGCCGGCGATGATCGAGGCCATTGCCGCCAGCGAGGCGGCGGGGCAGACCCGCGCGGAGCACCGCCTGCACCTGCGTTGCGAGCTGTGCCACCCCGATGCCCTGACCATCTACCGCGACCTGGTGGAGCACCCGTTGGTGGCGCTGGTGTCGGTAATGGACCACTCGCCCGGCCAGCGCCAGTTCGCCAAGGTGGAGAAGTACCGCGAGTACTACATGGGCAAGTACCACCTGAGTCCGGCGGAGATGGAGGATTTCCTTCAGGAGCAGATCGCCAACTCGCGCCAGTACAGCGACCGTCAGCGTCGCGCCATCGTCGAGGACTGCCACAGCCGGGGTATCTCGGTGGCCAGCCACGACGACGCGACCCTGGCCCACGTGCAGGAGTCGGCCGGCTTCGGCATGGCCATCGCCGAGTTCCCCACCACCCTGGAAGCGGCCAAGGCTAGCCACGAGCTGGGGCTGAAGGTGCTGATGGGCGCGCCGAACCTGGTGCGCGGCGGCTCGCACTCGGGCAATATCGCCGCCGCGGAGCTGGCGCGTCACGGCGTACTGGATATCCTCTCCAGCGACTACTACCCGGCCAGCCTGCTGCATGCGGCCTGGCTGCTCGCCGGGCAGGACAACGACTATGATTTGCCTGCGGCCATCGCCACCGTGAGCCGCGCGCCGGCCAGGGCGGCCGGACTGGATGACCGCGGCGAGATCCGCGTCGGCCTGCGCGCCGACCTGGTACAGGCCAGGGCGCATGGCCAGCAACCGGTGATCCAGCAGGTGTGGCGCCAAGCACGAAGGGTATTCTGATGCAGGGCAGGTTGATCTATCTGATGGGGCCTTCGGGCTCGGGCAAGGACAGCCTGTTGCAAACCGCACGTGCGCCGCTGGAGGCGCACGGCTGCCGTTTCGCCCGACGGGTGATCACCCGCAGCGCCGAGTCGGTAGGCGAGGACGCGCTGGGGGTCAGCCCAGCGGAGTTCGAGCGCCTGGAAGGCGAGGGCGCCTTCGCCCTGAGCTGGCGTGCCAATGGCCTGGCCTACGGCATCCCGCGCGAGATCGACGACTGGCTGAGCGCCGGCCAGGACGTACTGATCAACGGCTCGCGCGGCCATCTCGAAGTCGCCCGCCAGCGCTATCCGCAGCTGCTGGCGATTCTTCTGCAGGTCGACGAGGCGGTGCTGCGCCAGCGCTTGCTGGCTCGCGGCCGCGAGACGCCGGAGCAGATCGAGCAGCGTCTGGCGCGTAGCCGCCAGTTGCAGCAGGAGGAGAGGGCAGGCACCGTCATCCTCGACAACTCCGGCCCCCTGCCGCACACCGTCAGCCGCCTGCTGCAGCTGCTCGACGAGATGCGTCGATGCGCCTGACCCTGCTCGGCACCGGCGATGCCCGCCAGGTGCCCGTGTACAACTGCAGCTGCCCGGCCTGCGATGCGGCGCGCGTGTATCCGGCGCGGCGCCGTGGTCCCTGCTGCGCGCTGATCGAATGCGGCGCGCAGCGCTGGCTGATCGACAGCGGCCTGACCGATCTCACCGAGCGCTTCGCGCCGCACAGCCTCAGCGGCATTCTGCAGACCCACTACCACGCCGACCACGCCCAGGGCCTGCTGCACCTGCGCTGGGGCCAGGGGCTGGTGATTCCGGTGCATGGCCCGGACGACCCGGAAGGGCTGGCCGATCTGTACAAGCACCCCGGCATCCTCGACTTCAGCCAGCCATTCGCCGCATTCGAGCGTCGCCAATTGGGCGAACTGCAGGTCACCGCGCTGCCGCTGACGCATTCCAAGCCGACCTTTGGGTACTTGTTTGAAGGGCTGGGGTTCGAAGGGCAGGGCAGGCGTATCGCCTACCTCACCGACACGGTTGGCGTGCCCGAGGCCAGTTGCGCCGAACTTCAGCGTGCACCGCTGGATCTGCTGGTGCTCGATTGCTCCACCGCGCCGCAGCCGGTGGCGCCGCGCAACCACAACGACCTGACCCGCGCGCTGGAGGTCGTCGCGCGGTTGCAGCCGACGCAAGCGGTGCTGACCCATATCGGCCACGCCTTCGACGCCTGGCTGCTGGAGCACCCCGACGCCTTGCCGCCTGGTGTCCAACTGGCCAGTGACGGGCTGGTGCTGTAACCCAGGCATTGGTGCATAGGGCGCCCAGATATTCGAGGCATGGCGCTCAGCAGCGATTGCCGCTCAACAGCACCCGGCCGAAGCTGGCGCCCGGGTCCTGCGGGGTGATCGCCAGCAGGCGATCCATGCGCAGGCGTTGCTCGCCTTCTGCCGTGCGCACCAGCAGAAACTCTTCCTTGCTCGCCGTGGTTTCGGTGTTCAGGGCCTGACCCTGCATGTGCGTGTCGTCGGTCAGTTCGATGTCCAGGCGGTAGCGGTGCAGGCAGGCGATCTCCAGGTAGTCGTAGAGATCGCAGGCCAGGGGTTGGTAGTCGTCCATCGAGTCGTCCTCCGCGCTGTTCTGAGCCTAGCCGAGGCTCGCGGGCATTACCGGCTTAGCATGAAAAACGCCGCAATCCCCCGGAGGGTATTGCGGCGTTTTTCGTTTCAGTGGCATCGCCCTGCGTGGAGGCGAGGCCTTGGCCTTACATCAGCGGGATGGTGTAGCTGACGATCAGGCGGTTCTCGTCCAGGTCGCCGATACTCGCGTTGGAACGCACCATCGCGTTACGCCAGCGCACGCCGAGGTTCTTCAGCGGGCCTTCCTGAATGATGTAGCTGATATCCACATCGCGTTCCCATTCCTTGCCGCTCACGCCGCCTACACCGTCGAAGCCGTCGCCGGTCACGTAGCGCACGAAGGCGGTCAGACCAGGAATACCGTAGCTGGCGAAGTTGATGTCATAGCGCGCCTGCCAGGATTTCTCGTCCTTGCGGGTGAAGTCGAGAATCTGGAGGTAGTTGACGATGTACGGATCGGTTTCGTTCAGGAACGGGAAGGCATTGTCACCACCGACCTTCTGATAGCCCACGCGGAAGGTATGGGCGCCGATGCCGGCCCACAGGTTGACCGAGGTCAGGTCGTTGTCCAGCTTGCCACCGAGTTTGCGGCCGTTGTCCTGGGAGTCGAAATAGGCCAGGTTGGCGCCCAGCTTCCAGTCGCCGATCGGCTGCACATGGATCAGGTTGTACAGCTTCTGGTCGTAGATATCTTCCAGTTCGCCGTACCACAGGCCGACCGTGGTGTTGCCGCCGTTGAACTTGTAGTCGCCGCCGGCATAGTTGTAGCGATCGCTCCTGCCGCCCACGTTGGTGGCAGTGATGTCCTGCCGGTCGGTGGAGTTGCGGAAATTCACTTCGCGCAGTTGCCCGCCGTTGAGCGTCAGGCCGTCGATCTCCTGCGAGGTCAGCATGCCGCCGGTGAAGACCTGGGGCAGCAGGCGCGAGTCGCCGGAAGCAACGATGGGCAGCTTGGGCATCAGGCCGCCAACCTTGGCCACGGTCTTGGAGATACGCGCCTTGACCGCCCCGGTGGCTTCGGAATATTCGTCCGGCCCTTCATTGCCGAAGGCGTTGGGCAGCAGGTTGGTACCGGCGCGCTCGTCGGAGGAGTCCAGTTTCAGGCCCAGGCCGGCATACGCGTCCAGACCAAAGCCAACGGTGCCCTCGGTAAAGCCTGATTCGGCCTTGAGTATGAAGCCCTGTGCCCACTCTTCGCGTTTGGATTGCTGAGCCGCGGTGGTCTCGCGCAGATCGCGGTTCATGTAGAAGTTGCGTAGTTCCAGGGTGGCCTTGCTGTCACCAATGAAGTCGGCGTGAGCCAGGCTTGGCATGGTGAGGCTGGCGCCCAGCGTGGCGAGAGCCACGGCGCGGGCGAGGGGAGTCTTACTCATTATTGTTGTCTCCTCGTTGTTATTGTCAGCTCGGCCACGATGTGACCGGCCAGTTACGGCGCGATGAAATAAAACACTTCGCCGAGGAGTCGACTCTAAGACTTTAGTCTGGCGGGGCGGCCAAGCCAGCCGGCACCCGGAGGCCCGGAGCCTCTAGGTCGGGTGCTTGCGGGACATGTGGCCGTTTCACCGCAAGTCTGAAAAAACTCGTTCGAGCCGAGTGAAAGGGCAATCAGGCAGGGACCGTTGGTCGATTAAGGCTAAAGCTTGCCTCCTGACGGCCGTTAAGTTCGGCAGATGACCTACTTGGGTACCTCGTCATGAAACCTCTGGCCTCGCTCAATCCTTCCGCCCCTCGCACCGCGCAAGCCAGTCAGTCCATCGCTGCGCGCAACAATGCTGTCGATCCCCAGGCCACGCTGGCCAATCGGCTGGCCGAGAAGCTCGGCCTGCAGCCGGGCGCACTCAATGGCAAGCGCGATGACTTCAGCCCCGAAAAGGTCGCGGAGCGGGTATTGGGTTTCATCGAACAGCGCATCCAGAGCGAGGCGGCCGCCGGTGCCGATCCGGCCAAGCTGGAGAAACTGCTGTCGCAGGCCCGTGAAGGTGTGGAGAAGGGCTTTGCCGAGGCACGCAAGATTCTCGATGGCATGGGCGTACTGAAAGGCCAGGTGGCCAGCGATATCGATGACACCTACAAGCGCATCCAGGACGGCCTGGGCGATCTCGACAAGCGCTTCGGCGGTGCGGCGTCGGGTGTCGGCGACAAGGTGGCGGTGGCTGGTTATCGCGAGCGCTTCAGCGCGGTGGCCGAAACATTCGATCTTTCCGTCACCACGCGCGATGGCGATCGCCTGCGCATTTCCGTGGCGCAGGCTTCGGCCAGCTGGTCGCAGAGCAGTTTCGCGGCGTCCAGCGATGGCAAGAGCAGCACCCTGGTGGGCGCCAGCCAGTCCGGCAGCATGCGTATCGGCGGTTGGCAGGTGAATGTCGAAGGCGAGCTGGACGACGACGAGATCAAGGCGCTGAAAAAACTCTTCAGCCAGGTGCAGGAGCTGTCCGACAAGTTCTACGCGGGTGATCTGGCCGGGGCGTTCGACCGGGCCATGGCGCTGGAGATGGATGGCGAACAACTGGCGTCGATGTCGCTGCGCCTGACCCAGACCACCGTGCGTCAGGCGACCGATGCCTACGGCGCGGTAGCCGGGCAGGGCGCCAGTGCGGTGAATGCCGGGCTGCAGGAATATGCGCAGGGCCTGCTCGACGCGCTGCGCAGCGCCAACGACCTGGCGCAGAATGCCGGCGGTGTGCTCAAGGAACTGCTCAAGGGCGGCTTCTCGCTGGACGAGCGATTCGACCTGCCGCGCCTGGAGAAGGCCGAAAGCCTCAACCGCAGCCTGATCGACGGCCTGCAGTCGCTGCTCGCCGGTCAGTCCGACAAGGGTGCCGGCGCGAGCTGACACCTGCCGGTGCTAGACTGCGTACCTTGCTGAGAACGAGGTGCGCTCATGACGCCTGAATGCCAACTTTTCGGAACCCTGGGCTGCCACCTCTGCGAGGTGGCAGAGGCGTTGCTCATGCCGTTCGTCGAGAACGGTCTGCTGGTCGAGCTGATCGATATCGCCGAGCACGAGGGCATGATCGAGCGCTACGGCTTGCGCATTCCCGTGTTGCGCCGTTGCGACACCGGGAACGAGCTGAACTGGCCATTCGACGCCGAGCAGGTGGTGGCTTTTCTGCGTTGAACAGCCTGCGGAGCTGAATCGCAGGCAATAAAAAACCCGCCGGTTAAGGCGGGTTTTTGATTTGGTCGGAGAGACAGGATTCGAACCTGCGACCTTCTCGTCCCGAACGAGACGCGCTACCAAGCTGCGCTACACTCCGAATGAGGCGTATTCTACCGAAAAACTTTTACCGCACAAGGGGTTAGCCCGAAAAAATCTGCAAGTCGGGATATCCCCAGTCAACTCGCTTTCGGCTTCCGGGCGTTGCCTGGTAGAGCGCCTGGCTCGAAGTCTCAGAGCTCCTTGACGGTCTGCACCTGATCCTTGTTGATGGTGGCGCGCTTGCCATCGAGCTGCTCGAATTCGTAGAAGCCGGACTCTTCGTCGTACTTGGGCTTGTCCACGGTCTGGATCTCGCGACCGTCAGTCAGCGTTATCACCGAAGGCGAAGCGCAGCCGGCCAGTACAGCGAAACCGAGGGCAATCAGCAGGGCGGGAATGATCCGTTGAGTCATGGTCTGTCTCCTTGGGTGATACGACTATTTACCCTGGCTCAGACGTGAAAGCGCTGTTCGAGTTCCGCTAGGACTCTCGAGCGTCAGCCGAGAGGGACGCGGCAGCGAGCATCTCCGGCGTATTGAGGTTGGCCAGGCGTGGGTCGTCGATGGGGCATTCCACCGCAACCGGAGCCAGCCTGGAGAACCAGCGTTGCGGGCTGCGCTCTCCGGCCTGCCATAGCTGTTCCAGATCTGCCTTCAGCGCCGTCGGTAACAGGCAGAACAGCGGTTGCCAGTAATCGCCCTGGCGCACCACCACCGGGCGCGCACCGGCGTGGGCCAGCAAGGCTTCGAGCAACTGCCGATCCACCAGCGGCGCATCGCAGGGCAGCACCAGCATCTGCTCATGACGGGCGACTGCCATGCCGGCGCGGATGCCAGCCAGCGGCCCCTGAAAGTCCTGGTCCTCGTCGGTTACCAAGTGGTCGGCGTAATGCGCGTAGCGTTCGTGATTGCGGTTGCAGGACAGGATCAGATCGTCGCTCAGGGGGCGCACCTGCTCGTGCAGCCAGGCGATCAGTGGTCGGCCGCGCCATTCCAGCAGGCCTTTGTCGCGTCCGCCCATGCGTTGGCCGCGGCCACCGCAAAGCAGCAGCACCGAGCAGGGAAAAGAGGCGTGGGTAACGGGCATGGGGCGGTCTCCGACGGCGGGGCCTGTGATATAACTCCGGCCATTCTCTCGCAATTGGAAGCCTGCCATGAATCACAAGGCCGATGCGGTTTTCGTGCCGCTGAATATCGCCGTGCTCACCGTCAGCGACACCCGCACCCTGGAAACCGATACCTCGGGCCAGCTCTTCGTCGACCGCCTGCAGGCGGCCGGGCACCGGCTGGCGGCTCGGGTATTGCTCAAGGACGATCTTTACCGGATTCGCGCCCAGGTGGCCAACTGGATCGCCGAGGAAGAGGTGCAGGTGGTGCTGATAACCGGAGGTACCGGATTCACCGGTCGCGACAGCACGCCGGAGGCGGTGAGCTGTCTGCTGGACAAGCAGGTGGACGGTTTTGGCGAGTTGTTCCGGCAAATCTCCGTGGCCGATATCGGCACCTCTACCGTGCAATCGCGCGCCCTGGCCGGTCTGGCCAACGGCACGCTGGTGTGCTGCCTGCCGGGTTCGACCAATGCCTGCCGTACCGCCTGGGAGGGCATCCTCGCCGAGCAGCTGGATGCCCGCCATCGCCCGTGCAACTTCGTCGCACACCTGAAACCGGTGGCGGCCTGCGAGTCGCGCGGATGAGCGGTTGCGATCACCCCGGCTTGCTGCCCATGGAGGCGGCGCTGCAACGTCTGTTGACGCTGGCCGCCGCCGCGCCCATCGAGCAGACGGAGTCGGTGACACTCGGTGAAGCTGACGGCCGGGTGCTGGCCGAGCCGCTGCTCGCCACCCTGGATCTGCCGCCATGGCCCAACAGCGCCATGGACGGCTATGCCCTGCGTCTGGCTGACTGGCAGGGCCAGGCGCTGCCGGTCAGTCAGCGCATCCAGGCCGGTGTGGCGCCTGCGCCGCTGCAGCCCGGTAGCTGCGCGCGCATCTTTACCGGTGCACCATTGCCGGAGGGCGCCGATACGGTGGAGATGCAGGAGAACGTCGAGCTCGACGAGTCGGGGCAGGTGCGTTTTCGCGAGCCGCTGCACGTTGGGCAGAACGTCCGTGCGCAGGGGCAGGAGACACGCGTCGGAGACTGCGTCCTGCCGGCAGGCACGCGTCTCGGGCCGATCGAGTTGGGGCTGGCCGCCTCGCTGGGTGCGGCACACCTGAAAGTGCGCCGGCGTTTGCGGGTCGCGGTGTTGTCGACCGGCGACGAGCTGGTCGAGCCGGGGCAGACGCTGGGGCCGGGACAGATCTACAACAGCAACCGACGCCTGCTGATCGCCTGGTTGCAGCGCCTGGGTTGCGCCGTGGTCGACGCCGGTATCCTGCCCGACGATCTGCCGCGCACTCGCGAGGCGCTGGGCGCGCTGGGCGATGTGGATCTGATCCTTTCCACCGGTGGCGTGTCGGTGGGCGAGGCGGACTATCTGGGTCTGGCTCTGCGTGAGGCCGGCGAGCTGGCGCTGTGGAAGCTGGCGATCAAGCCGGGCAAGCCGCTGACCTTCGGCCATTATCAGGGCGTGCCGGTCATAGGCTTGCCGGGTAATCCGGCTTCGACCCTGGTCACGTTCGGCTTGTTGGCGCGTCCTTACCTGCTGCGTCGTCTCGGCGTACAGCGTGTCGAGCCGCTGGGGTTCGTCGTGCCGGCTGGCTTCGCATGGCACAAGCCGGGCACGCGCCGTGAGTACTTGCGCGCGCGTCTGGAAGGTGGGCGCGCGGTGCCCTATGCCAACCAGAGCTCCGGGGTGCTGCGCAGCGCCGCCTGGGCCGAAGGGCTGGCCGAGGTCATGGAGGGCAGTACCCTGGCCGAAGGCGACAGCCTGCGTTTCATCCCACTCAGCGAGCTACTTGGCTGAGTCTTTCGCGCCCGAGCGGGAGACCGAGGAGGGCGCGTTAGATGGCAGGATGGAACTACTGAGTCACATTTCCAACGATAGAATTTGCAAATGGGCTGCATAGAAGGCATAGTCGCGCACTTATAAATTCCACTGACACGGTCGTGCCCATGCTAAAACGCTTCGCACCCCTCGTGCCCATTGCACTGACAGCCTTCCTCGCCGCCTGTGCCGGCCATGCGCCGCAGCCCCAGGTTACCGAGCCCGCGGTCAAGCCCGTCGCTCAGCAGGTGAAACCTGCCGAGGACGAAATCACCGCTCTGATCGACGACAAACCCTACGAAATGCCGCAACTGGCCGACAGCCTGCTCGAGCTGGGTCGTTCGCTGATCGGCACCCGTTATCGCTACGGCGGTACGTCGGTGCAGTCCGGCTTCGATTGCAGCGGCTTCGTCGGTTACGTGTTCCGTGAGGAAATCGGCCTGGAACTGCCACGTTCCACGCGTGAACTGATTAACCTGGACGCGCCCAAGGTGGCCCGTGCCGATCTGGAGCCCGGCGATCTGATCCTGTTCAACGATCGCGGTCGTGGTCGTGTCAGCCACGCCGGCATCTACCTGGGCGATGATCAGTTCATCCATTCCAGCAGCAGCCGCAGCGGCGGCGTGCGCATCGACAGCCTGGACGACAGCTACTGGAATCGCAGCTACCTGCAGGCCAAGCGCGTGCTGGCGCTGGCTCCGGTGGAAGAGAGCCAGGCGCAGGCCAAGCGCCATCCTTGACGCATGACGGCGCGCCCGCAGGGTTGCGCCGTTCGTCGCGAGACGGCAGAGTAGAGCGCATCCAGGCTCAGGATCGCCTCGCTCATGCCCGTTACGACCCGTGTTGCCCTGCTTGTTCTCGCCTTGCTGCTGAGTGCTTGCAGCAGTCGCGCTCCCTCTCCCCAGCCCACCTATATACCGCCTTCCACTGCGTCCCATTACCAGGGGGGCGCCGAGGATGTGCTGTTTCGTGCCCTGGGTTTGGTCGGTACACCCTACCGCTATGGCGGTAACACCCCGGATGGCGGCTTCGACTGCAGCGGCCTGATCGGTTACGTGTACCGGGATGCCGCGGGCATCAGTCTGCCGCGCTCGACCCGCGAGCTTAGCGCGATGCGCGTGCCCAACGTCCGGCGCGACGCCCTGCAGAGCGGCGATCTGGTGTTCTTCGCCACCAATGGCGGGCGCGCCGTCAGTCACGCCGGCATCTATGTTGGCGAGGGTCGCTTCGTCCATGCCCCTTCCACCGGCGGCACGGTGCGTCTGGACAGCCTGGCCAGCGGCTACTGGCAGGGCGTCTACCTCGATGCCAAACGCATCATCACCCCCGAACTGGCGCGCAATCCCTGAGGCGAGCGTGACTCAGCGTACGCTGCAACTCGACGACGCCCTCTACCAGTACCTGCTGGATGTCTCCCTGCGCGAGTCGCCGCTGCTCGCCCGCCTGCGTGAAGAAACCGCGCAGCTAAGCCAGGCGCGCTGGCAGATTGCGCCGGAGCAGGGGCAGTTCATGGCGCTGCTGGTGCGCCTCACCGGCGCCCGGCGGGTCATCGAGGTGGGCACTTTCACCGGCTACAGTGCGCTCTGCATGGCGCAGGCCCTGGGCGAGGGTGGGCGCCTGATCTGCTGCGACCTGCCTGGAGACTACAACGCCACTGCGCGCCGCTACTTCGCCGAGGCCGGGGTTGCCGAATCCATCGAGTGGCGGCTGGGCCCGGCGCTTGAAAGCCTGGCGGCGCTGGCTCGAGAGGGACAGGGCGTCTTCGACCTGATCTTCGTCGATGCCGACAAGGCCAACTATCCGGCCTACCTGGAGCAGGCCCTGTTTCTGCTGCGTCAGGGTGGTCTGCTGCTGTTCGACAACACCCTGTGGAGCGGTCGGGTGCTGCAACGCTCCCCCGACAGCGAAGACACGCGCGCGATCCAGGCGCTCAACCTGGCCCTGCGTGACGACCCGCGCATCGACCTGTCGCTGCTGCCGCTGGGCGACGGTCTGACGCTCTGCCGCAAACGTTAGCCCTGTATGGCCGATCCCATCCGTTTGCCGCCTCAGCCCGAGGTTTGCGAGCTGTGCGCCAGGCCAGTCGCATTGACCCGCCACCATCTGATTCCCAAGGCCCTGCATGACAAGGTCTATGTACAGAAGCGCTACGCGCGGCATGAGCGCATTACCGCCACGCTCTGGGTATGCCGGGCTTGCCATAACCAGATTCACCGCCTGTTCAGCGAAAAGGAGCTGGCGTTGACTTACAACAGCCGTGAGGCGCTATTGAGCGATGAGCGCATGCGTACCTTCGTTGAGTGGCTGGCGCGTAAACCACCGGGCTTCGTGCCGAAACATTGACTGTCGTTGACGCACGAGGCTGTCAGCCTCTACCCTGCGCGCCTTGCTTCAGGTGCCCCGCGCCGTCCCCATCGAAGGCGCCGGGGTGAAACAGGGAAGCCGGTTCCAATGCCGGCGCTGCCCCCGCAACGGTAGGTGAGTCAAACGCTGTTTCAGGCCACTGTGCAATGCACGGGAAGGCGCAGCGTCGAACCTTTCAGGTTCGCTCACGAGCCCGGAGACCGGCCTGTCGCAGTTCCACGGCATCGCGGAGGGCGTTGTCCGGCCAGTGCTCCGGTTCTACCGGGGCCTCGGTGTTGCCTGCCTTCCGCTCGCCTGACCAGCCATTGGCGCCTGTATGAGGTCGCGCGGATCATCGCGATTCTTCATAGTCGTTCGCACTGTTCCTGAAGCAGGCAACGCGGGCACCTGACTTGCAGGAGCACAGCATGAGCGAATCCGCCGAACGCGACGCCCGCCACAAGGCGCGCATGCAGCGCAAGAAAGCCCTGATCGACGAGAAGATCGCCCAGGCCCAGGATGAATACGGCCTGCTGCTGGTGCACAGCGGAAACGGCAAGGGCAAGAGCAGCAGCGCCTTCGGTATGGTCGCGCGCGCCCTTGGCCACGGTATCAAGGTTGGCGTGGTGCAATTCATCAAGGGCGCGGCCAGCACCGGTGAGGAAACCTTCTTCCGCCGTTTCCCCGAGGAAGTCAGCTACCACGTGATGGGCGAGGGCTTCACCTGGGAGACCCAGGATCGTCAGCGCGACATCGCCAAGGCGCAGGAGGCCTGGGCCGTGGCCCGGCGTCTGCTCGGCGACGAGTCCGTTGGCCTGGTGGTGCTGGACGAGCTGAACATCGCCCTCAAGCACGGTTACCTCGAACTGGATGCGGTGCTGGCCGATATCGAGGCCCGGCCGCTGCTGCAGCACGTGGTGGTGACCGGCCGCGGTGCCCTGCCGGGGATGATCGAGGCGGCCGATACGGTCACCGAGATGAGCCTGGTCAAGCATGCGTTCAAGTCTGGCGTGAAGGCGCAGAAGGGCATCGAATTCTGATGACGACACGTCACTGCCCGGCGTTGCTGATCGCCGCCCCGGCTTCTGGCCAGGGCAAGACCACCGTCACCGCTGCGCTGGCACGTCTGCATACGCGCCAGGGGCGGCGCGTGCGGGTGTTCAAGTGCGGGCCTGATTTTCTCGACCCGATGATCCATGCCCGCGCCAGTGGCGCGGCGGTGTACCAGCTCGACCTGGCCATGGTCGGCGAGGCGGAGAGCCGTCGCCTGCTGTGGCAGGCCGCCGGCGAGGCGGATCTGATCCTCATCGAAGGGGTGATGGGCCTGTTCGACGGCAAACCCTCGGCGGCGGACCTGGCGCGTCACTTCGGCGTGCCGGTGCTGGGCGTGATCGACGGCGCGGCCATGGCGCAGACCTTCGGCGCCCTGGCCCATGGCCTGGCCACCTTCCAGCCCGATCTGCCCTTTGCCGGCGTGCTCGGCAATCGCGTTGCCAGCAGCCGTCATGGCGAGATCCTGCGCGATGCCCTGCCGCCGAGCATTCGCTGGTTCGGCGCCTTGCCGCGCAGCGCCGCGGTGGAGTTGCCCAGTCGCCATCTGGGCCTGGTGCAGGCCGCCGAGCTGGAGGATCTGGATGCGCGTCTGGACGCTGCCGCCGATGCGCTGGCGGCCAGTGCCGATGTCGACCTGCCGCCGGCGGTGAGTTTCGCCGCGCCGCATATCAGTGAACCCGCGCCCTTGTTGAAGGATGTGCGCATTGGCGTGGCGCGCGATGCGGCGTTCGCCTTCCTCTATCAGGCCAATCTCGATCTGCTGCAGGCGCTGGGCGCCGAGCTGCGCTATTTCTCGCCGCTGGCCGACAGCGCGCTGCCCGAGGTGGATAGCCTTTATCTGCCTGGCGGTTATCCCGAGCTGTATCTGGCCGAGCTTGCAGGCAATCAGGCCATGGCCGCGGCCATCCGTGCCCATCATCAGGCCGGCAAGCCGCTGCTCGCCGAATGTGGCGGCATGCTCTATCTGCTCGACGAACTGCGCGACAAGCAGGGCGCCAGCGGCCGGATGCTCGGTCTGCTGACGGGCAGCGCCGCATTGCAGCCGCGCCTGACCGCGCTGGCCCTGCAGGAGGTGACGCTGCCGGAGGGCGAGCTGCGTGGCCATAGCTACCATCACTCGCGCCTGGACAGCCCGCTCGAGCCGCTGGTACGCGGGCGCTGTCCGAACGGCAAGCCGGTGGCCGAGGCGGTGTATCGCCTGGGCCGACTGACTGCCAGCTATATCCACTTCTACCTGCCGTCCAACCCGGAGGCAGCCGCCGCGCTGCTGCGCCCATGAGCGAGCACGCCTTCAGCCCCGAAGAGCGCGCGGCGGTGTACCGCGCCATCGCCGAGCGTCGTGACATGCGCCATTTCAGCGGTGGCGAGGTGCCGGCCGAGGTGTTGGCGCGCCTGCTCGAAGCCGCCCACCATGCGCCCAGCGTTGGCCTGATGCAGCCCTGGCGTTTCGTGCGCATCCGCGATGAGCAGCTGCGTGAGGCGGCCCATGCGCTGGTGGAGGCCGAGCGGGTGCGCACCGCCGAGGCCCTGGGCGAGCGCAGCGACGAATTCATGCGGCTGAAGGTCGAGGGCATCCGCGATTGCGCCGAGCTGCTGGCGGTGGCGCTGATGGACGGACGCGAGGCACATGTCTTCGGGCGACGCACGCTGCCGGAAATGGATATGGCCTCGGTGGCCTGCGCGATTCAGAATCTGTGGCTGGCCGCGCGCGCCGAAGGTCTTGGGCTGGGCTGGGTGTCGCTGTTCGATCCCGCAGCGCTGGCCGAGCTGCTGGGCATGCCGGCCAGCAGCAAGCCGGTGGCGCTGCTGTGTCTGGGGCCGGTGGATGCCTTCTATGAAAAACCCATGCTGGTGCAAGAGGGCTGGGCCACGCCTCGACCGCTGAGCGAGCTGCTGTTCGAGAATCGATGGGGAGTGCAGGGTGACTGAACGATGAGCCTGGCGCTGATCACCTGCGCCGGTGTGGCGCTGGACGCCGTGCTGGGCGAGCCACGCCGCGCGCATCCGCTGGTGGCCTTCGGGCACCTGGCCGAGCGCCTGGAGCAGCGTTTCAACCCGGCCGGCGGTGGCTGGCGCAGCCATGGCGTCACCGCCTGGTGCCTGGCAGTGCTGCCGTTGATCCTGCTCACCTGGCTGCTGGTGCAGATCAGCGGGGTGGGCTGGGCGGTGGAGATCTTCGCCCTGTATTTCGCCCTTGGCCTGCGCAGTCTTTACGAGCACGCGCAGCCGGTGGCCCGCGCGCTGCGCCTGGGCGACCTTGCGCTGGCACGCGAGCGGGTCGGCTGGATGGTCAGCCGCAACACCGCCGAGCTGGACGCCACCGGCGTGGCCCGCGCCGGTACCGAGTCGGTGCTGGAGAACGGTTCCGATGCGGTATTCGCCGCCTTGTTCTGGTTCATCGTCGCCGGTGCACCCGGCGTGGTGCTGTACCGCCTGAGCAATACCCTGGACGCCATGTGGGGCTATCGCAACGAGCGTTTCGAGCGCTTCGGCTGGGCGGCGGCGAAGATCGATGACCTACTCAACTACATCCCGGCGCGCCTGGTGGCGCTGACCTATGCGCTGCTCGGGAATACCCTTCTGGCGCTGCGCTGCTGGCGCCGGCAGGCGCCATTGTGGGACAGTCCCAATGCTGGCCCGGTGATGGCCGCTGGTGCCGGCAGCCTGGGTGTGAGTATGGGCGGCGCCGCCGAATACCACGGCGAGCTGCATGAGCGCCCGCAGCTGGGCGAGGGCCCTGCGCCGCGCGCGCGGGATATCGAACGGGCGATGAACCGGGTCGTTGCCGGCGTTGGCCTGTGGTTGCTGTGCCTGATGATCTGGGAGGTGCTGGGTGCTTGAACACGGAGGTCGACTGCGCGCGGCGGCGCAGCGCTATGGCATCCCCCTGGAGGACTGGCTGGACCTGTCCACCGGTATCGCCCCCTATGGCTGGGATCTGCCGCCGGTTCCCGCTCAGGCCTGGGCGCGGTTGCCCGAGATCAACGATGGCCTGGAGGCGGCCGCGCGCGATTATTACGGCGCCGCCAGCCTGTTGCCGGTGGCCGGTTCGCAGGCGGCGATCCAGGCTCTGCCACGCCTGCGCACGCACAGCAACGTGGGCATCCTCGCGCCGACCTACGCCGAGCACGCCGCGGCCTGGCGCCGCGAAGGCCATCGCATCACCAAGCTCAGCGAGGGTTCGGTGCATCGCGCGCTGCCGCAGCTCGACGTGCTGCTGGTGGTCAATCCCAACAACCCGACCGGGCGCCTGATCGAGCCGGCGCGCCTGCTCGACTGGCACGACGAGCTGGCCGAGCGCGGCGGCTGGCTGGTGGTCGACGAAGCCTTCATCGACTGCACGCCGCAGCACAGCCTGGCGGCCTACAGCGACATGCCGGGGCTGATCGTGCTGCGTTCGTTCGGCAAATTCTTCGGTCTGGCCGGCCTGCGTCTGGGCTTCGTGCTGGCGGCGCAGGCCCT
>NZ_JAODYT010000059.1:0-25802 GCF_029834875.1 Pseudomonas sp. GD04158
ATCCAGCGCCGCGCCGAGCTGGAGCAGTGGGTGCTGCGCGGCGAAGGCGGCGAGCTGCTGCGTCTCTACGGCCTGCGCGAGGTGGCGGCGGTCAAGCCGCTGTACCGCCTGCTGGAGAACGGCGACCTGCTCAACACGCGCAGCAACGAGCGCCTGGAGGCCGACCACTCCATCGGCTTCTACGTCGACAGCCACGGCAACAAGGTGGCACCGGGCTTCACCGTATTCGCCGGGGCGAGCAACTTCACCAAGGTGCTGACCGACCCGAACATCCGCGGCCCGTTCCTGGAGATCTTCGTCTGGACCGTGGCTTTCGCCGGCCTCACCGTGCTCTTCACCCTGGCCGTAGGCCTGGTGTTGGCCAGCCTGCTGCAGTGGGATCTGGTGCGCGGCAAGGCGTTCTACCGGCTGATGCTGATCCTGCCTTACGCGGTGCCGGCGTTCATTTCCATCCTGGTATTTCGCGGCCTGTTCAACCAGAACTTCGGTGAGATCAACCTGTTGCTCAACGGCCTGTTCGGCATGCGCCCGGACTGGTTCAGCGACCCGACCCTGGCCCGCTCGATGATCCTGATGGTCAACACCTGGCTCGGCTATCCGTACATGCTGCTGCTGTGCATGGGCCTGCTGCAGGCCATCCCGCGCGACCTCTACGAGGCCTCGGCGATGGATGGCGCCACGCCCCTGGACAACCTGCTGAAGATCACCCTGCCGCTGCTGATCAAGCCGCTGGCGCCGCTGCTGATCGCCAGCTTCGCCTTCAACTTCAACAACTTCGTGCTGATCACCCTGCTGACCCGCGGCGGCCCGGACATCATCGGCGCCACCACCCCGGCCGGCACCACCGATCTGCTGGTGAGCTACACCTACCGCATCGCCTTCCAGGATTCCGGGCAGAACTTTGCCCTGGCGGCGGCCATCGCCACGCTGATCTTCCTGGTGGTGGGCGCGCTGGCCTGGCTCAACCTGAAACTGTCGAAAGTCAAAGTCTGAGGAGCCCGCCATGGCGATGGTGCAACCGAAATCCGTGAAATACCGCCTGTGGCTGACCCATGCCGGTCTGCTCGGCTTCATCGCGCTGATCGTCTTCCCGCTGCTGATGGTGGTGTCGATCAGCTTCCGCGACGGCAACTTCGCCACCGGCAGCCTGCTGCCGGACAACCCGACCCTGGAACACTGGTCGCTGGCCCTCGGCATTCCCTACCAGCATGCCGACGGCTCGGTGACCCAGCCGCCGTTCCCCGTGCTGACCTGGCTGTGGAACTCGGTGAAGATCGCCTTCATCAGCTCGGCGCTGATTCTGCTGCTGTCGACCACCAGCGCCTATGCCTTCGCCCGTATGCGCTTCGCCGGAAAGGGGCCGATCCTCAAGGGCATGCTGATCTTCCAGATGTTCCCGCCGGTGCTGTCGCTGGTGGCCATCTACGCCCTGTTCGACCAGCTCGGCAAGCACGCCGGCTGGCTCGGGGTGAACAGCCACGGGGCGGTGATCGTCGCCTCGCTCGGCGGCATGGCCCTGCATATCTGGACCATCAAGGGCTACTTCGAAAGCATCGACGCCTCGCTGGAGGAGGCCGCCATCGTCGACGGCGCCACCACCTGGCAGGCCTTCGTGCACATCCTGCTGCCGATGAGCGTGCCGATCCTCGCCGTGGTGTTCATCCTCGCCTTCATCACCAGCATCACCGAATACCCCATCGCCTCGGTGCTGCTGCTGGACGTGGACAAGCTGACCCTGTCGGTTGGAGCCCAGCAGTACCTGTACGAGCAGAACTACCTGTGGGGCGACTTCGCCGCCGCCGCCGTGCTCTCCGGTCTGCCGATCACCCTGGTATTCCTCTATTGCCAGAAGTGGATAGTCGGTGGGCTGACTGCGGGGGGCGTGAAGGGGTAGCCACGATTTGGTGCGCACGGCCTAGGCGGCCCCGCGACACCCTACGGGTTGGGTGTGATCAGCCGCAGGGCGGGTGAAACCCGCCACCCGATACCGATGTAAGATTCGCCAAAACCCGGACAACGATAAATAACGGGAGAGGATCATGACCACAGCGGCCCGTCCGCCACTGCCTTTGATACCGGCCAAGCTGGCCGCGCCGTCCATTCATCCCGGCCTGCTGCCGCGACCGCGCTTCGACGAGTGGCTGCAGCGCCTGCCCCAGGTGCGCCTGGCCGTGCTGCAGGCGCCCAGCGGCTTCGGCAAGACCGTGCTGGCCAGCCAGTGGGCCGCGGCCTTCGCCGGCGCCGTGGCCTGGCTCAACCTCGACGGCAACGACAACAGCCCGCGGCAGTTCGGTCGCTACCTGCTCAATGCCCTGCATCGCCAGCTCGAGGGCGGTTGTCCGCAGTGCGTCAATCGCGCCGAGCAGGGCGACGACGGCCTCGACGGTCTGCTCACCCGCCTGCTCGCCGAGCTGCCGGCCGAGCATCCACCGCTGTTGCTGGTGCTCGACGAGTTCGAGGCGCTGCGCAACCGCGAGGTGATTGCCGCGCTGCGCTTCTTCCTGCGCAACACGCCGCCCTGGCTGACCCTGCTGGTGTGCAGCCGCGGCCTGCCAGACCTGGGCGTGGCCGAGCTGCGGGTCAAGCGTCAGCTGCTGGCGCTGGACGCCAGCCACCTGGCCTTCGAGCTGGACGAGGTGCAGTCGCTGCTCGAACTGGGCCTGCCGATCGCCATCAACCGCGAGCAGGTCGAGCGCCTCAACCGGCGCATCGGCGGCTGGCCCTGCGCGCTGCAGCTGACCCTGCAGGAGGTGCAGACCGGGCGCGGCATGGACCTGTTTCTCGAGGCGCTGCAACTCGGCCATCCCTACGTGCGCGACTATTTCCGCGAGCAGGTGCTCTACGGTCTGGACGGCGCCACCCAGGATTTTCTGCAGTCCACCTGCCTGCTCGAGCGCTTCAGCGCGCCGCTGGCCGACCGCCTGACCGACAGCTGCAACGGCCGCGAGATGCTGGAGAACCTCGAGCGCAGCGGCCTGTTCATCCAGGCGGTGGACCCGCTGCGTCAGTGGTTTGCCTACCACCCGCTGTTCGCCAGCTTCCTGCGCAACGAGCTGTCCACCCATCATCCGCAGCGCATGGGCGAACTGCACCTGCGCGCCGCCGAGGCGCTGCTCGAGGAGAAGATGGCCGAGGAGGCTGCCCGCCATGCGCTGCTGGCGCATGATCCGCAGCGAGTGGCGCAGATTCTCGAGACCCACGGCCGTCACTTCTATCGCCAGGGGCGTCTGGAGCTGCTGCAGCGCTGCCTGGCTGTGCTGCCGGAGAGCCGCGTGGCCGAGTCGCCGCTGTTCACCCTGTTGCAGGCCTGGGCCTCGCAGAACCAGTACCAGAGCGATCAGGTCGAGCGCTGGCTGCAGGCCGGCGAGGCGGTGCAGCGCGAGCAGTTCAGTGCCGAGCAGTGGCAGCGCATCGAGGGCGAATACCAGGCGGTGCGCGCCCAGGTGGCGATCAACCAGGGCGACCAGCAGCGTGCCATGGCCTTCGCCCGCCAGGCGCTGGCGCTCGAGCCGCTGACCATGCGCACCTCGCGGGTGGCGGCGCTGTCGGTGCTGGCCGAGTCGCACTTCGTCCAGGGCGATCTGGCCAAGGCCCAGCATCAGCACGAGGAAAACGTGCGCCGCGCGCAGCAGATCAACGCCTCGCACCCGGTGCTGTGGAGCCTCGGCCAGCTGTCGGAGATCGCCGTCGCCCAGGGCCACCTGCAGAAGGCCTACAACCTGCAGGAGCGGGCACTGCAGTACATCGAGCAGGAGAAGCTGCCGGTCACCCCGATCATGGAGTTCATTCACCGCGTGCGCGGCCAGGTGCTGCTGGAGTGGCATCACCTCGATGCCGCCGAGCAGTGCGCCCTGCAGGGGCTGGAGATACTCGATACGGTGGGCGACCACTGGTTCCTGCAGTGCTACGTGCTGCTCGCCCGCGTCGCCCATGCGCGCGGCCAGCAGAGCCAGTGCGCCGACTACATCGGCCGGCTCAAGACGCTGCTGGCCGGCGACGACTACCACATCGACTGGCAGGCCAACGCCCACGCCGTGATGCTCACCTACTGGGACTCGACCCAGGACAAGGACAGCATCCGCCAGTGGCTTGCCACCGCGCCGCCGCTCAAGCCGGGGGCCAACCACTTCGCCCAGGGCAACGCGCGCAACCACGTGCGCGCCTACCTGGCGCTGAATCAGGGCGACCGCGCGCTGCCGATCCTGCGTCAGCTGCAGCTCGATGCCGAGCGCCACCAGCTGGTGATGGACCAGAACCGCAACCATATCCTCCAGGCGCTGGCCTACTGGCAGCGCGAGGAACGCCAGAGCAGTCTCGATCATCTGCACCAGGCGCTGACCCTGGCCAGCGGTACCGGCGCCATCGGCAGCTTCCTGCGCCTGGGCAAGCCGCTGATCGCCATGCTCAAGGCGCTGCAGCACGAGCGTCGCCTCGACGAGTTGGAACACCAGCGCGCCGAACGCCTGATCCAGCTGGCCCAGCAGCAGCGCGACTTCAGCCGGGCGATCCGCATCACCCTGGACGAGGCGGTGATCCAGGACATCATCAACCGCCCCGACGTGCCCGAGCTGATCCGCCATTCGCCGCTGACCCGGCGCGAATGGCAGGTGCTCAGCCTGATTCACGCCGGGCTGTCCAACGAGCAAATCTCCGAGCACCTCAACGTCGCCCCGACCACCATCAAGACGCACATCCGCAGCCTCTACCAGAAGCTCGCCATCACCCAGCGCAGCGAAGCGGTGCAGCTGGCGCGCAGCCTGTTGAGCAAGATCCAGGGCGAGTAGGGGAGAACCGATACCCGGCCCCGTAGGGTGCGCCGTGCGCACCGATGCGTGGTCGGGGCATCTGTCGTATGCGTTGTTGCTTCGATAGGCGCGGGTTGGTGCGCACGACCCGGGCGGCCCCGCGACACCCTACGGCTTTGCCCGCACACGGTGTCCATCCCCAAAGCTCCTCCCCCTTGCCGGCCACCAGCTACGCCGGTGAAAACCCCAGCGGGGAGGATGTGACGCCTTGCCCCCTTGCCTAGAGTGGAGCTGTCATCACGAACAACAAAAGGCTTGCTGTATGGCTGTTATTCGCAAGGACTGGTGGCGCGGCGGCGTCATCTACCAGGTCTACCCACGCAGTTTTCTCGACAGCAACGACGACGGCATCGGCGATCTGCCCGGCGTGCTGGCCAAACTCGATTACATCGCCAGCCTCAACGTCGACGCCATCTGGCTGTCGCCGTTCTTCACCTCGCCGATGAAGGATTTTGGCTACGACGTCTCCGACTATCGCGGCGTCGACCCGATCTTCGGCACCCTCGACGACTTCCGCGCGCTGGTCGCGGCCGCCCACGAGCGCGGCCTGCGCATCATCATCGATCAGGTGCTCAACCACTGCTCCGATCAGCATCCCTGGTTCGCCGAGAGCCGTACCAGCCGCAGCAACGACAAGGCGGACTGGTTCGTCTGGGCCGACCCCAACCCGGACGGCACGCCGCCGAACAACTGGCTGTCGGTATTCGGCGGTTCGGCCTGGACCTGGGAGGGCCGGCGCAAGCAGTACTACCTGCACAACTTCCTGGCCAGCCAGCCGGACCTAAACTTCCACTGCGAGGCGGTGCAGCAGCAACTGCTCGACGACATGGAGTTCTGGCTGCAGCTGGGCGTCGACGGCTTCCGTCTGGACGCCGCCAACTTCTACTTTCACGACCAGGCGCTGCGCAACAATCCGCCGAACCTGGACATCCGCGAGGGCGGCATCGGCGTGCGCGTCGACAACCCCTACGCCTACCAGCGCCACCTCTACGACAAGACCCAGCCGCAGAACCTCGACTTCCTGCGCCGCCTGCGTGCGCTGCTGGAGCGCTACCCCGGCACCGCCACGGTGGCCGAGATCGGCTGCGACGATTCGCTCCGCACCATGGCCGCCTACACCAGTGGCGGCGATACCCTGCACATGGCCTATTCCTTCGATCTGCTCACCGCGCAGTGCAGCCCGGCCTACATCCGCAGCACCATCGAAGCCATCGAGGGCGAGCTGGGCGACGGCTGGCCCTGCTGGTCGGTGGGCAACCACGACGTGGTGCGGGTGATGAGCCGCTGGGCCCACGAGGGCGAAGCCACCCCGGAGCGCGGCCGTCTGCTGATGTCGCTGCTGCTGTCGCTGCGGGGCAGCGTCTGCCTGTACCAGGGCGAGGAGCTCGGTCTGCCCGAGGCGGAACTGGCCTTCGAGGACCTGGTCGACCCCTACGGCATCACCTTCTGGCCGGAGTTCAAGGGGCGCGACGGCTGCCGCACGCCGATGCCCTGGGTACGCGACGGCGTCCATGCCGGCTTCTCCAGCCAGCAACCCTGGCTGCCCCTGGACGAACGCCACCGCGCACTGGCCGTGGACGTGCAGGAGGACGACAGCGCCTCGATGCTCAACAGCTACCGGCGCTTTCTCGCCTGGCGCCAGGAGCAGCCGCTGCTGATCGACGGCGATATCCAGGTGCGCTACCACGACGACGACCTGCTGGTGTTCGAACGGCGTCTGGGCGAGCAGGCCTGGCTGTGCCTGTTCAACCTGGGCGACCGCGAGCGCCGCTACGACCTGCCGCTGATGGTCGAGCCGCTGGAGGGCGTGCCGTCCAGCACGGCCGAGTTCCTCGGCAGTTGGGTACACTTGCCGGCCCATGGGTTCGGCTTCGCCCGCCTCCTGGGCTAGGGCGATTCCTGCAGGGCCGGTACGCCGGCCCCGCGGCTTCCTCAAGGTTCATCGCCGGCGCGACCGGCCCCGATTCAGAGACTGCACCATGGCCAGCGTTACCCTGCGCAACATCTGCAAGCACTACGACGGCACCGCCATCACCCGCAACATCGACCTGGACATCGAGGACGGCGAATTCGTGGTCTTCGTCGGCCCGTCCGGCTGCGGCAAGTCCACCCTGTTGCGGCTGATCGCCGGGCTGGAGGAAATCAGCTCCGGCGAGCTGCTGATCGACGGTCAGCGGGTCAACGACCTGCCGCCCAAGGATCGCTCGGTGGGCATGGTGTTCCAGTCCTACGCCCTCTACCCGCACATGACGGTGGCGGAGAACATGGCCTTCGGCCTCAAGCTGGCCAAGATCGGCAAGGCGCAGATCCGCAGCAAGGTGGAGGAGGTCTCGCGCATCCTGCAGCTCGATCATCTGCTCGAACGCAAGCCCAAGGACCTCTCCGGCGGCCAGCGCCAGCGCGTCGCCATCGGCCGTACCCTGGTGCGCGAGCCCAAGGTGTTCTTGTTCGACGAGCCGCTGTCGAACCTCGACGCCTTCCTGCGCGTGCAGATGCGCATCGAGATCTCGCGCCTGCACCAGCGCCTGAAGTCCACCATGATCTACGTCACCCACGACCAGGTCGAAGCCATGACCATGGCCGACAAGATCGTCGTGCTCGAGGCCGGGCGCATCGCCCAGGTCGGCGCGCCGCTGGAGCTCTACCACTACCCGCGCAACCGCTTCGTCGCCGGCTTCATCGGCTCGCCGCAGATGAACTTCCTCCAGGTGCGCGCGCTCAGCGCCAGCAGCGAGGCGGTGGAGATCGAGATGCCCGGTGGCTACCGCATGCGAGTGCTGGTCGACGGCACCGGCGTCGAGCCCGGCGAGGAGCTGACCCTGGGCGTGCGCCCGGAACACTTCGTCGCGGCCGAGCAGGCCGACTTCGCCTTCTACGGGCAGATCAGCGTGGCCGAGCGCCTGGGCGACCACAACCTGATCTACCTGAGCCTGGAAGGGGTGGAGCACATCATCACCCTGCGCAGCGACGGCGACCGCCGCGTGGCGGTGGGCGATACCTTCGCCGCGGGCCTGATGGCCAACAAGTGCCACCTGTTCCGCGCCGATGGCCAGGCCTGCCCGCGGCATTATCGCGAGCCGGCGATCTACGGCTGAGCTTGCTCGGTAGCTGTCGATGGTGCGCATGGTGCACCCTACGGCTAAGCTGCGTGACTCATCGTCCTGCGCGCAAGGAGCCGCCATGCAGCTGATCGGAATGCTCGACTCACCCTACGTTCGCCGCGTGGCGATCTCCCTGCAGCTGCTCGGGTTGCGTTTCGAACACCGCGCCCTGTCGGTGTTCAGCACCTTCGACGAGTTCCAGCGGATCAACCCGCTGGTCAAGGCGCCGACCCTGATCTGCGACGACTGCACCGTGCTGATCGACTCCGGCCTGATCCTCGACTACGCCGAGACCTTGGCCGCGCCGCGCAGCCTGATGCCGAGCGTGCTGGCGCAACGCACGCAGTCGCTGCGTCGCATCGGCTTGGCCCTGGCCGCCTGCGAGAAGAGCGTACAGGTGGTCTACGAGCATGAGCTGAGACCGAGCGAGAAGCTGCACCAGCCCTGGCTGGACCGGGTGACCGGCCAGCTGCACGCGGCCCTGCAGGCGCTGCAGGACGAGTGGGAAGGGCTGGTGCCCGAACTGAGCGAGGCGAACATCGACCAGGCCGTCGTCAGCACGGCGGTGGCCTGGCAGTTTGCCGTGCAGATGCTCCCCGAACTGATCGACCCGGCGCGCTATCCGGCGCTGGCCGAACTCTCCGACCGCGCCGAACGCCTGACACCCTTTCGCGCGGCGCCGCATGGATTGGGAACCTTTGGCGGCTCGGTTTGATACGCGGTGCGCCAAAGATGTCGCCATGGCCGATAGTGTGGGCAGGAGCTATGGGAGCAAAGGGGCTGACCCAGAGCTGGCTATGAGAGCTGGCCAAAAGCTGTCATTCCTAGGACTGCAGAATCCCTACATCGGATCAGCAACTACACAGCGTGCCCATCCACTATCACTGGATAATCCTGAAATGGCCTTAGGCCAGCGCCAGGTCTTCTAAATCGCGACTTACGGGCCACCCGTCGCGTTTAAGTGAGGATATCTACAGTTTTTTCCGGCAGAAATTTGCAGCGCAAATCTCCGCTGACTCTTGTGATAGCTGGAACGGCGGTGCCAGATCGGTAGTTGTCATACATCGCCAACTACGTTTTTCCCACGGGGGGCCGCTGAACCGATAGTACGGTGATAGCCATATTCAGCAGGGGATGCTTGCAATCTGATGGGGCTTAGCCACCAAGCGATAGGGGCGCCATTCAGTAGCCGCGCCTGGCTTAGGCGCTATCTCGTAGATAGGGAGCAGCAAGCTCCAATGCTCCCCTCCCTCCACGACGCAGGCAGGCGAGAAGTGATAGCCAGGGTATCTCCGTAATGATCACCGCATCCTTCAACAACATCTGCACTTCCCCGGCCGCGTCTCCTGCAGGTCCACCATCCGGCATGTACACAAGAAGCCAATCATTCTGAGCTTCCAAGGCCAAACCGAACCGATAACCGCTGTCTTGAATAACCATCACGACTTTGGCCCCTTCGATATTGTCCATGCTGGCGAATCGTGAGGTCGCGTCTTTCACTATTTGATAGCCAGGTAAATTGCCCAGCAATTTGTCTTCAAGAGTTTGTAGGGCTCGCGATGCAGTATCTGTCTTTGCCAGCAAACCGGCCAGAAAGCAAAACAGCAGCAGGAGGACGGCCACCACAGTTACTGATGTGGCACCGCAATGGAGAAGCCGGAAAAAATCGGAAGTACCTTATGTAACGGACCGCGTAGAAGATGGATGGCTTTTTCGATGAGGATGAAAAGCAGTACCAGCGGAAGGATGAAAAGCAGACCACCTGCAATCGTTGTTTTGATGAAGCGAAACATGCTGCCCTCCCTTATACCGTAATGATGAGTAGGTGGAGCAATGCTCGCTCCAGCTTCTGGACGATCCAGCTACGAGGATAGTTGAGTTGATAGCTTTCATATGAGCAGTCAGTGCTCGGAAGAGCTCAGCCATAGCCATTAGCTGTTCCGTATAGATCATCCCTCATCAGCTTCGGCGGCTTGCCATAGGCCCGCAGAAACGCCTGGCGCATGCGTTCTCGATCGCCGAAACCGGTCTCGCGAGCAATCACTTCTACTGGATGACGGCTCGTCTCCATCATCACGCGTGCGGCCTCTACTCGCAGGCTTTCGACTGCTTTCGCCGGCGTTTTTCCGGTTTCCTCGCGGAACACTCGGCTGAACTGGCGAGGGCTTAGTCGCGCGACATCTGCCAGTGCCTCGACCGAGAGATCGCTGCGCAGGTTTTCGCGCGCATAGGCCATTGCCAGTTGTACGCGGTCGGATTTCGGGTCTATCTCCAGCAGCGCCGAGAGCTGTGATTGCTCGGCGCCTCTGCGCTGGGCGATGACCAGTTTGCGGGCCACGCGGCGGGCCAGGTCAGGGCCCAGGTCGTTCTCGACCATGGCCAGGGCAAGATCCACTCCGGCACTCATGCCTGCACCCGTCCAGATCTGCCCGTCGACCACGAACAGCCGGTCATCATCGATTCTGACGTTGGGGTGACGCTTCTTGAACTCGGGCACGTGCAACCAATGAGTCGTGACCCGTTTGCCCTCCAATAGACCGGCTTCGGCGAGCACGAAGATGCCTGTGCACAGTGATGCAATACGCCGCGATTGCGAGCTGGCGCTGGATAGACAGGTCAGCAGCTCCGGGCTGGGTTCACCCAACTCCAGGTAGCCGCTGACGATGACGGTGTCATAGCCAGCCAGGCCGAGCGCCTCGGTATTGACCGAGAAGCCCTGCGACGACAGCACGGCTCCACCTGTCTCGGACACCAGTACGAACCGGTAGACCGGCTCGCCATGCAGAAGGTTGGCGCATTCGAAGACGGAACCGACCGACAGGCTCAGCGCCTGGAATTGCGGGTAAACCACCAACGCCACGGTATGCATTGATCATTTCCTTTCTGCGGGCATGCGTCGATTGTCGGAGGGCTAGGTGGTTTGCGCAATCGGCTCGCGGTGCATGTCCGAAATCCTTGCGCATATGACATTGCTGCGGTCGGTGGCGATTCCTAACATGGCCCCAACGAACTAGACGACTGGTCTACTGAGACAGGCAGCCATGACAACCACTGACAGCAACCAGACCCGGCAGCGCATTTTCGACGCCGCCCAATCGATCATCGCCCGCAAAGGCTTCTCTGCTGTTGGGCTGAATGAGGTGCTGAATGCCGCAGGCGTGCCGAAGGGTTCCTTCTACCACTACTTCGCTTCGAAGGACGCGTTCGGCACGGCGCTGCTGGAGCACTACTTCGAGGCCTATTTGGCTGACATGGATCGTATTTTTCAGGACCCGGCAACCAGCGCCCACGACGCGCTGATGCGTTACTGGCAACTGTGGATCTCCAACCAGACTAGTCAGGTCGAGTGCGGTAAATGCCTGGCCGTCAAGCTGGGCGCTGAAGTCGCCGATCTTTCCGAACCGATGCGATTGGCACTTCAGCGCGGTACGGCGCAGATCGTCGAGCGGCTTGAGGCTGCGATCAGCAGAGGCGTGGAGGAGGGCACGGTAACCATCGTTGCTTCGCCCGCTCAGCTGGCACTGAGGCTCTATGCCCTGTGGTTGGGGGCCAGTGTGATGACCAAGATCACCCGTACCCACCACGCGTTCGAAGAGGCACTGCAGCAGACGCAACACCTTCTCGGTAACCAGTGAACCCATGACCGGCAAGGGTCGGTCGAAACCAATGCAACACCCCTTATGAGGTAATGATCATGAAAGTTCTGATGGTTCTGACATCCCATGACAAGCTGGGTAACACCGGCAATAAAACCGGCTTCTGGCTGGAAGAGTTCGCCGCGCCTTACTACGTCTTCAAGGACGCCGGTGCCGACATCGTGCTGGCCTCGCCAGCCGGTGGCCAGCCGCCTCTGGATCCCAAGAGTGATCTGCCGGACTTCCAGACCGAGGCGACTCACCGTTTCGCTGCCGATCCGGCCGCGCAGCAAGCCCTGGCCAGCACGGTGAAGCTTGCTGAGGTGAAGGCTGAGGATTTCGACACGGTGTTCTATCCAGGCGGTCATGGCCCTCTGTGGGATCTGGCGGAGTCGGACACATCCATCGCCCTGATCGAAAGCTTCGAGCGCGCCGGTAAGCCAATCGGTTTCGTCTGCCATGCTCCGGGCGTGCTGCGCCACGTCAAGGCTGCGGATGGCGAGCCGCTGATCAAGGGTCGCCGGGTGACCGGTTTCACCAACAGCGAAGAGGCCGCTGTAGGACTGACTGACGTGGTGCCTTTCCTCATCGAGGACGAGTTCCAGGCACTTGGCGCACGTTATGAGAAGGCCGGCGACTGGCAGCCGTTCACCGTCGTCGACGGGCGCCTGGTCACTGGTCAGAACCCCGCCAGCTCAGAGTCCGCTGCCAACGCCTTGCTCAAGCTGCTGGCCTGATTCGTGCAATCTGCAGGGCTCAGACGAACCCGTGCAAGTAATGAGCGGGCGCATTTTGCGCCCGCTCTGAGCGCCCTCGCGCACGCTACCGCATAACAACACCGCAGCAGCAGTCGCCTTTGGGGTGACGGGATTTCTGCTGCCTGAAGAAAGCTGTCTTGATCATTTAAGTCAATAGATTTTCGTTTGGATTCAAGGATTTAGGCTAATGTCTACCGTCATGAAAGATTCCCGCTCCAGCAGCGTCTTCGATGGCCCGTACTACCTGTCCATCGCCGGTAAGCTGGTCAGCACCGATGCGCATTTCGATGTGTTCAATCCGGCGACTGGCGAGGTATTCGCCAAGGCTCCGTCGGGTTCGCCTGAGCAACTGGAGGCGGCGATCGCTGCTGCCAAGGATGCGTTCAAGACCTGGTCGGTCCTGAGCTACGACCAGCGCCAGCGCTATCTGGATGCCTATGCCGATGCGCTTTTGGAGCACCGCGATGAACTGGCTCGCTTGCTGACTTTGGAGCAAGGCAAGCCGCTGAAAACCATGGCCGAGCCGGAGGTTGACCAGGCGATCTCGTGGATTCGCCAGATCGCTGCACGGCGTATTCCGGTGGAGATCGTCGAGGAAAACGACAACCACATCGTGGAGCTGCATCACACGCCGCTGGGTGTGGTCGGTGCGATCACGCCGTGGAATTTCCCGGTGCTGCTGGCACTGTGGAAAGTGGCGCCCGCGCTGATCACCGGCAACACCATGGTCATCAAACCGTCGCCATTCACACCCCTCACCACCTTGCGCTTTGGGCAGATTGCTCAGTCCGTGCTGCCTGCCGGTGTGCTTTCAGTGGTTTCAGGTGGCAACGAGCTGGGCCCGCAAATGACCGCTCACCCGGACATCGCCAAGATCAGCTTCACCGGCTCCACCGAGACCGGCAAGCATGTCATCCGTTCGGCTGCAGGCACCGTCAAGCGGCTGACCATGGAGATGGGCGGCAACGACGCGGCAATCGTCATGCCTGATGCCGACTGGCAAGCGATCATCCCGCAACTGTACTGGGGCGCCGTCGGTAACTCGGGGCAGTGGTGCGTGGGTATCAAGCGCCTTTACGTGCATAGCAGTTATCGCAATGAGTTCGTGGCAGCGTTCGTTGAGTACGCGCGGCAGCAGGTCATGGGTGATGGTCTCGACCCGAACGTGACCGTCGGCCCCGTGCAGAACAAGATGCAGTACGACAAGGTTCGTAGCTTCCTGGATGACATCAAGGCCAATGGTTACAACGTGGTATTGGGCGGTGAGGTAGACGAGAGCCGTCCTGGCTATTTCATCCCGGTAACTGTGGTCGACAACCCGCCAGAGAGCTCGATGATCGTGCAGCAGGAGCAGTTCGGACCGATCGTGCCGATCATCGCGTACGACGACGTCGACGATGTCGTGGCCCGCGCGAACGACAGTCCGTTCGGCCTGGGTGGTTCGGTCTGGGGGCGTGATACCCAGGCAGCGGTGGCCGTGGCCAATCGCCTGGAAACCGGGATGGTCTGGGTCAACGAGATCCACACGCAAGGCATCGATATTCCCTTCGGTGGCCATAAGCAATCGGGTATCGGCACTGAGCACGGCCATGAGGGCCGCCTGCTGTTCACCAACCCGAAAACCGTGTTGATCAAGAAGTAACGCCTGAGCGGCCTCTCCAGCAGAGGGGCCGCACTCCCACTCATCAAGCCCATTGGGCGCCAGGTGCGTCCATTCGCGCCCGTGCGCCTGTCGATAAGTGCAGTCGCCTGAACAACAGGATAGATATCATGAAACATGCTGCTCTGTTTACCCCCATCGACATGGGGCGTATCACTCTCAAGAACCGCATCGTGCTGCCGCCGTTGACTCGTCAGCGCAGCGCCCAGCCAGGCGATATCGCGACTGATCTGATGGCCACTTATTACCGCCAGCGTGCCGGTGCCGGTTTCATGGTCAGTGAGGGCACCCAGATCGAACCGCGTGGCCAGGGCTATGCCTGGACGCCCGGTATCTACAGCCAGGCTCAGATCGATGGCTGGCGCAAGGTGACCGAAGCGGTACATGCCGAAGATGGCGTGATCTTCGCCCAGCTCTGGCACGTCGGTCGCGTTTCCCATAATGCGCTTCAGCCTGACGGGCAGGCGCCCGTGGCGCCATCCGCCATTCAGGCGCAGAAGGTCAAAGCGTTCATTCAGACCGGCCCTGGTGTCGGCGAGCTGGTTCAGCCGTCGCTTCCACGCGCACTGGAGCTGGCTGAAATCCGCGATCTGGTCGGGCAGTACGCCCAGGCGGCGCGCAATGCCATCGACGCCGGTTTCGATGGCGTGGAAATTCACGCAGCCAACGGTTATCTGGTCAACCAGTTCATCTCCGCACATTCCAACCAGCGTGATGATGTTTACGGTGGCTCCCTGGAAAACCGCCTGCGCTTCCTGCGCGAGATCGTAGACGCCGTGGCCGCTGCCGTAGGCGCGGATCGCCTGGGTGTGCGCTTCACCCCGTTGTTCACCGGCACCGATCAGGACCGGGTGTACATCGGTCTGGTCGAAGAGGACCCGCACACCACCTATATCGAAGCCATCAAAGTGCTGGAGGCCGCAGGTGTGGCCTATGTGTCGATCGCCGAGGCGGACTGGGACAACGCGCCGGATCTGCCCGAGAGCTTCCGCCGCGACGTACGCGCGAATTTCAGCGGGAAGATTCTCTACGCCGGTCGTTATACCGCCGAACGTGGTGAGCGGCTGATCGAGGCCGGGCTGGCCGACCTGATCGCATTCGGTCGTCCCTTCATCGCCAACCCTGATCTGCCCGAACGCATCGCCAATGGCTGGCCGCTCAACCCGCTGGATCCTGCCACTGTCTATGGGGGCGCGGAGAAGGGCCTGACGGACTACCCGACCTACTCGGACTGACGTTCACATCTGCCGGCGTGGCCTCGACGCGAATGGACGGGGACACGCCTGCGTAACTGCTCACTGCGTAGGAAGTCTTCGTCATGTCTGTCAAATCCGTACCGATCGAACGCGATGTTACGCCTGGTCTGGCGTATCCGGCCTTGGCTGGCAGCGACGTCCGTGCGCCGTCAGTCGCAGCCGTGGTCGTGTGTATCCTGCTCGTCGCGCTCACGCTGCGCCCGGGCATCGTTTCCATGGGGCCCTTGCTGACCGCCATCATCGATGAGCTGGGGTTGACTCACACCCAGGCCTCGCTGCTGACCGCGATTCCGACCTTGCTGATGGGATTGCTGGCATTGCCCGCACCCTGGCTGGCGCATCGATTTGGGCGTGACCGGATCATCCTGCTGGCGCTGATCGTACTGGGCGCCGCGATCATCCTGCGTGCGCTGGCTGGCTCCATTGGGCAGTTGTTTGCCAGTACTGCGGCAGTCGGGGCGGGTATCGCGGTCGCCGGAGCGCTGTTTTCCAGCTACGTGAAGGCGCGCTCGCCGAATCGTATCGCCTTGTTCATGAGCATTTATGCAACGGCCATCGGTCTGGGCAGCACGGTCGCTGCGGTGGCGACCGGGCCGATCGATCAGTTGATTGGTGATTGGCGTTGGGCGGGCGGTTTCTGGGTACTGCCGGCAATGCTGGCGATCATGGCCTGGGTTGGCATCGAGCATCGGAGCCTGAGAGCGCCGGTCTCTACCGCTTCGACCCAGATGCCCAGGATGCCGCTGCGCAATCCCACGGCCTGGCTGATCGCACTGTTCTTCGCCTGCAACAACCTGGTGTTCTACGCCCTGATTGCCTGGTTGGCACCGATGTATATCGAGCGTGGCGAGAGCGCCAGCTCGGCAGGCTTGATCCTGGCCAGTTATACCCTGGGGTTCATGCTGGCCAACCCGGTGTTTGGCTTGCTCAGCCGCAGCGATGATCGACGTCTGTTGCTTGCCGCGAGCTCCAGCATCGCCTTGCTGGGCAGCCTGGCGATGGCCGTTGCGCCTGATGCCATGCCGCTGGTGACTGCTGCGCTTGCGGCTTTCGGTACCGGAGGTGCCTTTACCCTGGGCATGACCTTGCCGCTGGACAATGCTTCGACACCTGAGGAGGCTGGCGCCTGGACTGCCTTTGTGATGTTGCAGAGTTATCTGGTAGGCGCTGCCGGTCCGTTGCTCGTGGGATATCTGCGTGACAGCGCGGGGCACTTCCAGTCGGCCCTGTGGCTGTTGGTGGCTGTAGGGGGCGCTGATGTTACTGGTGACTCCGTTCTTGCAGCCCTACCGCTGTCGCCGTTGATGTCAGAGCTTGTTCCGGGAGCGGAAGGCGGCCACCTTTCTGGCGCATGCCCGTAGCTGCTTACGCGCCTGCCCGCGGCATTATCGCGAGCCGGCGATCTACGGCTGAGCACGGCGCCGTGTGGCTGCCTGAGGCGTCGCTGGCAGGTTGCCTCTGTGCTGCCGAGCGCAAAATAGGTGGCACTTCGACGATACGCCGGACCTCGAAAGAGACAGGTTCGTCGTCATCGGAGTCGTTATGCCTCATCTGCCATCACGCACCTGGATCCGCGCCCTGGTCGGTATCGCCGTCGCGCTCGGCACCTTCGAAGCCACGCGCCGCTATCGGCAGTTGGCGAGCGCGCCGGCGCTGAGCGACACCAGTCGCGCCCTGGGCATCGACGGTCATCATGTTCAGGCCGGCCCCTGGCGGCTGTTCACCCGCAGTGTCGGCGCTGCCGATGCACCGGTGGTGGTGCTGGTGCACGGGCTGGTCATCTCCAGCCGCTACATGGAGCCGTTGGCCAGGGCGCTGGCCGACAACGGCTACCGCGTGCTGGCGCCGGACCTGCCGGGCTACGGCGAGAGCGCGACGGGCACGCCACGGCGCGTGCTGAGCGTCGAGCAACTGGCCGATGTGCTCGACCTCTGGCTCAGCGCCTGCGCCATCGACAAGGCCACCTTCATCGGCAATTCCTACGGTTGCCAGATCCTTACGGCCCTGGCCGTGCGCCACCCCCAGCGGGTGGCGCGTCTGGTGCTGCAGGGGCCGACCGTCGACCCGGCGGCGCGCAGCCTGTTGCCCCAGCTCTGGCGTGCCGTGCGCAATGGCCGTCGCGAGCGTCTGCGCTCCAGTGCCGGCATCGGTCGCATCGATTACGCCAAGGCTGGCGTCTGGCGGGTGCTGAGCAGCATCAGGCGCCTGCTGCACTACCGCATCGAGGATCATCTCGCCGCCATCGAGGCTCCATGCCTGGTCGTGCAGGGCAGTCGCGACCCGGTGGCGCCGCCGCACTGGGGCGAGGCGGTGGCCGCGCGCCTGCCCAAGGGGCGTCTGTGCCTTGTCGAGGGCGCGACCCACACCATGAACTACGTGCATCCGCACAGCTTCGCGCAACTGATCGACGATTTTTTGCGCGAGGGTCGCGGCGCCACGGAGGTGGTCCGATGAACCAGCCACCGCAGGGCATCGCCCGTTTCGATTCGGCAGCCGGCATGGTCCAGGCCCTTGCGCTCGCGCTACGCGGGCGCCCGTACACCAGTCCGAGCCAGTCGCCGCTGCTCGACAGCCTGATGCCGACCATCAATCGCCTGCCGTGCAAGCTGCGCGAGCAGGTCTATGCCCTGGGCGGCATGACCGAGGGCATCGGCCCGTCACAGGCCGCGCGGGTGGACGTAGAGGCGATCGCCGAGTGGATGGCCGGCCTGTATCCGCAGCGGCGCTATCCGGCGGCCTTCATCGGTTCGTCCAACGGGGCGCTGATGCATCTTGCGGCGGCCATGGGCGTGCCCTGGCTGCCGCAGACCTTTCTCTGCCCGGTGCGCGCGCTGGGCAACGACCCGGACGATGCCCGCCGTGCGCTGGAGCAGGGCCTGCCGATCGTTCACGCCTTGCTCGGCGCGGATGGGCGCATCGCCGTGCACCATATGCACGATCCCAATCAGGATCGGCTGATGCTGCAGCACATGGCCTACTACCGCCTCAAGTACCGGCGCCTGCCGCTGGCCTACCGCGAGTTTCTCCTGCGCAGCCTGGCGCCGGGGGCGACGCTCTACGTCAGTGCCTGCAATCGCCAGTGGCCGGTCACACGCACCTCCTCGCGCTCGGTGTTTCAGTTTGGCGCCACTGGTGGGGCGAGTGAGAGCGAATACTTCGAAGGCTCGCCGCGGGTGCGCCAGTACCTGTCGCGCTACGGTATCGCCCGGCCGCGCTGGGATCCGCCACCTGCCGACGACATGGCGCCCGAGGCCGAGTGGGGCTTCGACCCGGCCCTGCTGGACGACCTGCAGGAGCTGGCCAAGGCGCGGCAATGGCGGCTGATCCGCATCGACCATGCCGAACCCGAATCGCTCAGCGCGCTGACGGCCGACATCTACGCCGACTGGTACGCCGAGCAGGGCGAACCCTCGCGCCGCCTTCTGGTGGACAGCTTTCTGCTCAGTGATCCGCTTACCACCCTGCGCCTGCGGGCGATCCCGTACTGGTCGCTGTTCGGCGTCGAGCCTTCGGCACGCCTGCTGGAGGAGTATCTGCAGGGGCATCCGGGGTTCGACGAAATCGACATGCTGCTGTTCTCCCACGGTACCGAAGGCGTCGGTCTCGCCCCCATCGAGCGCTGGCAGCAGTTGCTCGGCTGGGCGCGGGTAGAGGGCCGGCTGGTCGGCGTGGACCCTTCGCGCTATCCCCGCGATTTCGCCACCTTTACCCGGTTCGCCGAGGACCTGGCGCGCCTCGGACCGAGGTGGGACCTGCCTGAGCCGATGTCCATCGCCTTCTTCGAGGAGGCGCTGCAACGCCACGGCGCGAACGCCGAGGTCTCGCTCAGTCGTCTGCACAGCGCTAGCGGTTGAGGCGCTTTGCGTCTGGAAGTGGGCAGCGCTTTTTCTCGAAAGAAAGTTTCCCTGCGCTGTCGATTCGTCCATCGCCCGTTCGACTAGTCTTCAGAACCCAGCCATGGGTTCAGTGTCAGCCGTAGGGAGACTCCTGCGCTATTTCGACTCGAACAAGGAGAAAGGCGATGCGTTTCATGGTGATGGTCAAGGCGACTGCAGATTCCGAAGCCGGTGTGATGCCCAGCGAGGAGCTGCTGGCGGCCATGGGCCGCTACAACGAGGAACTGGTGGAGGCCGGGGTGATGCTCGCCGGCGAGGGCCTGCAGCCCAGCAGCAAGGGGGCACGGGTAAGGTTCTCCGGCAGCCAGCGCACGGTGATCGACGGTCCGTTCATGGAAACCAAGGAGCTGGTCGCCGGTTTCTGGATCTTCCAGGTGGCCTCGCTCGAGGAATGCATCGAGTGGGTCAAGCGCTGTCCCAACCCCATGCCCGGCGACTCGGATATCGAGATTCGCCAGATCTTCGAAGCCGAGGATTTCGGCGCCGAGTTCACCCCCGAGTTGCGCGAGCAGGAAGAACGCATTCGCGCGCGCATCAGCATTGAGAACTAAGGAGAGTGTTGCGATGAAGATTCATGCCTATCTGATGTTCGATGGCCAATGCGAGGCCGCCTTCAATTACTACGCCGAAGTGTTCGGCGGCCAACTGGAGATGATGCGCTACGCCGACAGCCCCGAGCAGATGGACGTACCGGCCGAGTACCAGCAGCGCGTCATGCACGTGTGCCTGACGGTTGGCGACCAGTTGCTGATGGCCTCCGATACCCTGCCGCAATACCCGCATGACGGCATCAAGGGCTGTTCGATCTCCCTGCAGGTGGACAACGTGCCGGAGGCCGAGCGCCTGTACGAAGCGCTGTCGAAAGGCGGTTCGGTGCAGATGGAGCTGCAGGCCACCTTCTGGGCGACGCGCTTTGCCATGCTCACCGACCGTTTCGGTGTGCCGTGGATGATCAACTGCACGGTGGACAGCCAGATGGGCTGAGCTGCTGCGTGCACGGACAGGTGGTGCTGCCTTGCCCTGCGCGGGGGCTCCGCCGGTCCGCTGCGCAGCTTGCCCGAAAACCGAGCGAAGCGGCCGAGGTCCAAGTTCAAGACAGGGCCGGCAAGAGGGCTTCGCGATGAAACTGCGCTATCCGCTGCTGGTGGGCCTGGCGGTGTCGCTGACGGCCTGCAGCGTACACGTCGGTGGGCACCGTCCGCCGCCGCACCACGCACCGCCACCCCACGTCGAGTGGCGCTGGGATCCGGGTATCGATGCCTATGTGGTCATCGGCTGGCCACATCTGTACTACCGTGACCGCATCTATTACCGCTGGTACGACGACCACTGGTATTCCTCCAGCCGGCACGACGGACCCTGGGCCAAGGGGCCCAAAGGCGTGCCACCCGGCCTGAACAAGAAGTATGGCAAGCCGGGACGTGGCCGCGGCGGTGGGGGGTATTGAGCCGAGGTGGGGCGACGCGTGATCCGGTGCGCGGCTTTGGTAGGGTGCGCCGTGCGCACCAACGGAACGGGAAATACCAGCAAGCCGGGGAACGGCCATGGTGGTGCCGGGGTGGGCCTGTTTACCGCCGCAAGATTCGGTGCGCGCAGCGCACCCTACGGATGCGGCAGACCAGTAGGGTGCGCTGTGCGCACCAACGGAACAGGCAATACGGCAAGCCGGGGAACGGCCATGGCGGTGCCGCGGCGGGCCTGTTTACCGACGCGAGATCCGGTGCGCACGGCGCACCCTACGGATGCGGCAGGCCAGTAGGGTGCGCCGTGCGCACCAACGAACAGGCAATACGGCAAGCCGGGGAATGGCCATGGCGGTGCCGCGGCGGGCCTGTTTATCGCCGCACGATTCGGTGCGTGCAGCGCACCCTACGGATGCGGCAGGCCAGTAGGGTGCGCCATGCGCACCAACGGAACAGGCAATACGGCAAGCCGGGGAACGGCCATGGGGGTGCCGGGGTGGGCCTGTTTACCGACGCAAGATCCGGTGCGCACGGCGCACCCTACGGCTGTAGATCATCCGTAGGGCGGCGCGAGGCTTAACCGACCAATTCCAGCACCTTGTTTTCCTGCTGCGGTTCGACCCCGGCAAGGAACTCCTCGCCCCAGCGGCGGATGTCGTTGAAGCAGACGATGTCGAACAGCTCGCGCAGGCGCGCCTTGGCCTCGCTCGCGGGCATGTTCAGCGCCAGGTAGCAGGTCTGCGCCAGGTCGGCCGCATCGTGCGGGTTGGTCAGCAGTGCGCCCTTGAGTTCGGCAGCGGCGCCGGCGAACTCCGATAGCACCAGCACGCCGCGTCCGCCGAGCAGGCCTTGCGCGGCGACGAATTCCTTGGCCACCAGATTCAGGCCGTCGCGCAGCGGGGTGATCCACATGACGTCGGCCATGGCGTACCAGGCGCTGACTTCCTCGAACGGCAGGCTGCGGAAGAAGAACTGCAGGGGCGTCCAGCCGACGCGGGCAAAGCGCCCGTTGATGCGTCCCACGGCCTGTTCGATCTGGCTCTGCAGCTCGTCGTAGATGGTCATCTCGCGGGCCGCCGGCACGCAGACGCTGACCAGGGTGACCTTGCCGATCAGTTCGGGGTTGTCGGCCAGCAGGCGCTCGTAGGCGTTGAGCTTTTCCAGAATGCCCTTGGTGTAGTCGAGGCGTTCCACCGAGAGAATCAGCTTCACGCCCTGCATCTCCTCGCGCAGGTGCGCCATCAGCTCGCGAATCTTCGGTGCCTCCAGGGCGCTGCGTACGCGGTCGATATCCAGGCCGACCGGATGGGCGCCGAGCCTGACCCGGCGGCTGCCGGTATCCAGTTCGGTGGTCATGCGCTCCAGGCCCACGGCGCAGCCATAGGTGATGAAGCGCGGCGCGCAGTTCTGCCGGCTCAGGGTCTTGAGCGGGAACACGCCGCGGGCGACGTCGACGAAGTTCTCCACCTGGCGCGGGATATGGAAGCCGACGTAGTCGCACTGCAGCAGGCTGCCGACGATCTGCCGGCGCCAGGGCAGCACGTTGAACACGTCCGCCGAGGGGAAGTAGGTGTGGTGGAAGAAGGCGATGCGCAAGTCCGGGCGCAGCTCGCGCAGGTAGGCCGGTACCATCCACAGGTTGTAGTCGTGCAGCCAGACGATTGCGCCCTCGGCGGCCTCCAGCGCGGTGCGCTCGGCGAAGGTGCGGTTGACCTTGAGGTACACCTGCCAGTCGTCCTCGTTGAAGGTGGCGCGCTCCCAGAAGGTATGCAGGGTCGGCCAGAAAGCCTCCTTGGAGAAGCGCTTGTAGAAGATGTCCACTTCGTCCTTGCTCAGCTTGACCCGCGCCGCGGTGAGCTTGGGATAGCGCTCGGCGTCCACCGTGGTGTGGCTGTCGAACGGCTCGTCACCCTCGTGCACCGCCCAGGCCACCCAGGAGCCCTTGCGCCCATCGCCGAAGAAACTCAGCAGGGTGGGAATGATGCCGTTGGGCGAGGTGGGGCGCCGGCGCTGCAGCTTGCCGCTTGCGCCGCGGTATTCCTCGTAGGGCAGGCGGTGGTAGACCATCACCAGCTCGGCCTTGCCCGGCTGCGCGGCCTGGCGCCGTTCGGCGGCGATGCCGTGCTCGCCGAGGAAGCCGAAGTGGGCGAAGGCTTCGAGAATGCCGCCGCAGCCGGGGCGGCTGGCATGCAGGGTGCGCGAGTGGTTGGCGGTGGCCTCCAGCAGGGCGCTTTCCGACTGGCCCACGCACACGCCGTGGAAGCTGGCGCTGAGCATCGCCAGGTCGTTGAGGGTGTCACCGGCGGCCAGCACCTGGTCGTGGTCGAGCTCCAGCCAGTCGGCCAGGGCGCGCAGGCTGCTGCCCTTGTTCACGCCCTTGGGAAGGAAGTCGAGGTAGAGCTCGGCCGAGTACAGCAGGTCGCAGCCCAGCTCGTCGGCGATCTCGCGCAGCGCCGGGTTGGCCGCCTGCTCCGGCGTGCAGAAGTACGAGCAGCGCCGCGCCTGCGGCACGTCCTGACGCTCCAGGCCGAAGGCGGCAATGGCGCTGGCCACCTGGCTTTCGCCGGGCCAGAGGGCGTCCACCACGCTCTGCAGCGGCTGGATCGGTTGCAGGCTGTCGCCGTGCACCAGCGTGGCGCCGACGTCGGCGATGATGAAGTCCGGCTGTGGCAGCGTCGGGTCGGCCAGCAGCGGCAGCACCGCTTCCAGGCTGCGCCCGGTGACGTAGGCGAGCTGAATCTCGGGGTGGGCGGCGATGGTCTGATAGAGGCTCAGGCGATCCTCGGGATCGCCGGCAAGGAAGGTTCCGTCCAGATCGGTGGCAAGTAGCATCGTTGTTTCTCCAGAAGCGGCGCCGGGCGCCGGTGTTCTGGCTGCTTGGGATAGGCTCGGGGCCTTGCCGAAGCAGCCGGCGGTGCATCCTCAGGATGCGTGAGTCGGGCTTTCCTCCGTGTCGCAAGGTTCGGGGGGCGGGGCGTCGGGCATCAGCTCCAGCACGGTGGGGCTGGTGCGCAGCATCGGCACGAAGTGCGCGGCGTCGCCGCTGACCAGGTCGCTGACATGGCGCAGGCGGTACAGGCAGTAGGCCGCCAGCAGGCCGAGGGTGACGGCGAAGTACAGCGGCAGCGCCGCCGCGCCCAGATGTTCCATCAGCAGGCCGGCGAGCAGCGGGCCGCACACCGCGCCGATGCCGTTGACCATCAGCAGGCCGCTGGAACCGGCGAGAATCTCGTCCTTGTGCAACTGGTCGATCAGCTGCGCCACGGCGATGGGGTAGATGGCGAAGGCCAGCCCGCCCCAGACGAAGATCGCCATCAGCAGCGCGTTGCCGGCCGGCAGCAGGCTGAGCAGCAGGGCCATGCCGGCGGCCAGGGCCACCACCCAGAGCAGCACCCAGCGCCGGTCACGGCTGTCGGAATAGAGGCCGATCGGCCATTGCAGCAGGGCACCGCCGAGGATGGTGGCGGTCATCATCAGGCCCACGCCGGAGGCATCGAAGCCGGCCAGGCTGGCATACACCGGGGCCATGCCCCAGAAGCCGCCGAGCGCCAGGCCCGACAGGCCGGCAGCGGCGATGGCCAGCGGGGCGATGCGCCACAGCTGCAGCAGGTTGCTGCGCGGCGCCTCCGGCAGGCTCGGCTGCACCTGGCGGGTCAGGGTGATGGGCATCAGCGCCGCGCTGATGAGGATGGCGGCGAGGGCGAACAGGGTGAACTGCACCGGGTCGGCCAGGTGTAGCAGCTGCTGGGCCAGGGCCAGGGCGCCGAGGTTGACCGCCATGTACACGGCGAACACCCGGCCGCGTTGCTCGCCGGGCGTCTGCGCGTTGAGCCAGCTTTCGACCACCATGTACAGGGTCACCAGGGCCAGGCCGTAGAGCACACGCAGGCCCAGCCAGACCCAGGGGTCGACCAGCAGCAGGTGGAGCAGGGCGGCGATGGCGGCAAGTGCGGCGCAACAGGCGAACGCGCGGATATGCCCGATGCGTCGGACCAGCGGAGCCGCCAGCCAGGTGCCGAGAAGAAACCCGACGAAGTACCCGGACATGATCAGGCCGAGCATCGTGGTGGAGTAGCCTTCGGCGACGCCACGTAGGGTCAGGAGGGTATTGAGCAGCCCATTGCCGAGCAGGAGAAGTGCCACTCCGCTCAGCAGCGAGCCGATGGGGGCAATCAGGGACCACATGGCGATCTACCCTAGGCCAGTACGCCCATGGGTGCAAGCAGAGAACGGGCCAAGTGCTCTTCGCTTGGCTTGTAACATGCTGATGTTAAAGAAAAAATTAAATTGACGAAAAATCTGGCAGGCCATCCGGCGGCCTGATGCACACCCGCGGGGCACGGCTGGTCGCACCGATGGTGCGCAACGGCGGCGTGTGGCTAACCAGGCGGGCGTGGCCCGGGGCCGCTCAGCGCGCCGAACAGGCTGTCCACACACAACGCCAGCAGGCCGATCAGCAGTGCGCCCTGCAGCAGGTAGGCGTTGTTGCCGTTGACCAGCCCCGCGATCAGCGGATCGCCGAGGGTGCTGGCACCGACCGTCGAGCCCAGGGCGGCGGTGGCGATGCTCAGGGTCAGGCAGGTGCGTACGCCGGCCAGAATCACCGGTCGGGCCAGCGGCAGCTCCACCTGCCAGAGCACACGCAGCGGCGACATGCCCATGCCCCGCGCGGCTTCGAGCACCGCCGGCGGCACGCCCTGCAGCCCGGCCAGGCTGTTGCGCAGCACCGGCAGCAGGCCGTAGAGCAGCAGCGCGACTATCGTCGGCAGGGCGCCGAAGCCGAGCAGCGGCACGCTCAACGCCAGCACGGCCACCGGCGGGAAGGTCTGGCCGATGGACGCCACCTGGCTGGCCAGCGGCAGGAAATCGCGGCCCCAGGAGCGGGTCACCAGAATGCCGGCGGTGACGCCGAGCAGCACCGCCAGGCCGCCGGCGCAGGCGACGATCAGCAGATGCCGGCCGAGCAGAGCGGCGAGGCTGGCGCGCTGGTAGAGCAACTGACGGCTGTCGGGGTCGAGCCAGCGCAGCAGCGGTTCCAGCCGCTCCATGGCGAAGCTGGCGCCCAGCAGCAGGGCCAGCCACAGCAGCGGCGGCAGCCAGCGGCGCATCAATCGGCCTCCTCTCGCACGGCATCGAGCAGATGCACGACGCCGACCCAGCGCCCCGCGGCGTCGCGCACGGCCAGGCGTTCGCAGTGCTGCGAGAGCATGTGCGACAGGGCCTGGCGC
>NZ_JAODYT010000006.1:0-134640 GCF_029834875.1 Pseudomonas sp. GD04158
CCCGAGCTGCGCCGGGCCCGGCTGCTGGAGATGGCCGATGCCATGGACATGTTCACCCAGGGCAGCGATGGCGAGATGTTCGACCGCCCCGGCACGCCCTGGCCGGAGGCCGACATCACCATAGTCGACCTCGCCACCTACGCCCGCGAGGGCTACAACGCGCAGCTCTCCATCGCCTACATCTCGCTGATCAACACGGTCAACAACCTCGCCGAGCGCGACCAGTTCCTCGGCCGCCCGATCATCAACGTCACCGACGAGGGGCACATCATCACCAAGAACCCGCTGCTCGCGCCCTACATCGTCAAGATCACCAAGATGTGGCGCAAGCTGGGCGCCTGGTTCTGGCTGGCGACGCAGAACCTCGACGACCTGCCCAAGGCCGCCGAGCCGATGCTGAACATGATGGAGTGGTGGTTGTGCCTGGGCATGCCGCCGGACGAGGTGGAGAAGATCGCCAGGTTCCGCGAACTCACCCCGGCGCAGAAGGCCCTGATGCTCTCGGCCCGCAAGGAGGCCGGCAAGTTCTCGGAGGGGGTGATTTTGTCGCGCAGCATGGAGCTGCTGTTTCGCGCCGTGCCGCCCAGCCTCTACCTCGCGCTCGCGCAAACCGAACCGGAAGAAAAAGCCGAGCGTTACCAGCTTATGCAGCAACACGGCATCAGCGAACTCGACGCCGCGCTCAAGATCGCCGAACACATCGACCGGGCGCGCGGCATCACCTCACTGCCGCTGGACTGGAGCCGTCCGCGGTAGCCTCATGGCGGAATCGGCAGCATGAACAACCATCCCATCTCTGGCAGAATCGGCCACTTCTCCGGAACCCACCCCGTCGCTATGCCGCTGCCCTACGACATCCTGCGTCTGTTCACCTCGCCGCAGGGCTACCTCGTCGAGATCCACCACCTGGTCGGCCAGGCCGCTGCGGCAGCCGCCGCGCGGGAATGGCTATGGGTCACGGATCGCTCCGTCACCAGCCTGCGTGCCCTGCATACGGAAAGCGATACGCCGCAGGTGCGCTATTTCCGCGAGGCGCAGCTGCAGCTCGACGGCGTACGCGCGCAGTTGGTCTGGCCCAACGGTGACTGCCAGGCGCTTATGGCCTGCTCGATGCCGGCGCTGCCTGCTGCGCAGCACCAGCTCATCCACAACCATCTGAGTTGAGGCGCGCCTCAGCGTCCTTGGTTGATCTGCTGCTCCAGCGCAGCCAGGCGCTCGATGATGCGCTCGAAGGGCAGCGTCTCGCCGTAGAACATCTGCGCGGTCAGCATCGCCTGATAGTCCTCGCGCAACGCGCCGAGCAGCGCCGCTTCCGGTACCAGCCGCAGCCCACCTGCCGCACACCGGTCGTAGTGACTGTGGCCACTGCGGTAGAAGGTCTCCTTGATGTTCAGCACATCGCGCAGCAGCGCGATGTCGGACACGGCCCGACGACCAACATCATGATCCGCCAGGCGCGCCAGGTCGTACCAGTGCCGCGACAAGCGCTCGGCACCTGCGCGCATCTGCGGACGGTGGCACTCGACATGGATCAGCGTCGCCTTCTCCCAGAACGTCCGCATGGGCGACAGCACGACTACCTCCGCGCTCGGAAACGCCAGCTCCGGCACATAGGTGGCCACGTCCGGCACGATGGTCAGCCGGTCCTGCGGCAGGGTCGCGTTGCGACCGCCAAACTCGATCAGCACGCTGGGGCGCAGGTAGGCATCCGTGTTGTCCACCGCGCTCGGGTAGTAGAGCCAGAGCTTTTCCGCGTCCTCGCTGACCTCAATGCTGATTTCCCTGCCCGGTAGCGCCTGTGCCAGGGCTTCGCGTAGCGCCGGCACCAGTTCCTCGGTCACATGCTGTGCCAACGCGGCCTTGAGCAAGTCGGACAGGCGTCGGCGCTGGTTGCTGCCGAGGCTCGCCAGCTCCGGGACGTCCTCGACCAGGCTGCGGTAATCGACGGTGACATCGATGTCCTCGGAGAAGCGCTCGACGGCCTGATAGACCTTGGACAGCGACGTGCCCCCCTTGAACGCCATCGGCTTGCGGCACGGCAGACTGAACAGAAGCCCCAACACCTGGCACAACCAGATGTCCTTCTCCAGGATTTCAGCCCGGCGCCCCAGCACCGGGGCCAGCCCGAGCAACAGCTCGGCCTGCTCCGCCAGGGATAGATCGAAATAGCGCTCGGTGCCCTCAGCCATGCACGACCTCGCCACGCTCATAGCGGCGCAGCGCCGCCACCATCCAGGCCGGCATCACCGCCTTCGCCTGGCGCAGCGCCTCGAACTCGCTGCTCGGCAGGCGCTCGGCGATACGCTGGAAGGTCGCGGACGTCACCTGATGCCGCCCCAGGTACCACAGCGCGGACAGTGCCTGTCCGGCAGCGCGCCCCGCCAGCACCAGTTTGCGCGGAGCCACATGCTGCAGGCGCACGACCATCTTGCCCAAGCGCACCGTGCGCGACGAACCTGTGGTGTAGAACACCGGCTGCGCTGGTACCTGTGTCGACAGCCCGAACCGCCGTGCGGCCTCGGCGCCATGCACCTCGATGGTTGCGCCCTCACGCGCGGCCAGCGCTTGCGCCACCTGCTCCGGCGCTGGCATAGCCTTGATGCCGAAGCGTCCCACCTTGGGCACGCTGTACAGGCCATGGCCGATACGCTCGATATGGCCAGCCTTGGTCAGGCGCATCAGGGTCTGGTCGATGGCCGCGCGCGAGCCCACCCCGGCGAACAGGGCTGGGGTGAAGGGCTCACCGACTGGCTGCGCCGCGATGCGTTCGCGAATGACTTGGGCTGTACTCATGTCGACCTCCATTTGTTAGATATTTTGGTTAAAAACCTAACAACATGCAAGGTGAGCGCTTTCTGTGAGGGGGACCGCCGGATGGCGAGAGACGAACTCACAGCCCTGCCGGAGCCATTGCCTGGCGAGCGCAGGCTGCGCTGGAAGTGCTGCCATCTGGTGGAATCTCACAGCACTTGATCTTAATCGCCAAAGGCAGGGCTCTGACCAAAGCGGACACGCCGATTGCCGATTCCTTGTCGTGCACCTCGCCGCGCTGCGTTCGACTGATGCGGCAAGTCGGTAGCCAGGGTCTTAAGGCTACGCGTGCACTGCTGCGCTGACCCGTCCCGTTCGCCTCGCATCCCCCTGCGAACAGCCACCGCCAACGCGGTGGTGGATGCCCTGCCCATCTCGACACCATCCCTATCGTCCTCGGAGCCAAGCCCTCCACGGGCGTACCTCCGGACACTCCCACGGAGGTCTATGCCATGCTCACGTCCCACGCCCGTCTCGACACCTCAGCAGAACCGGGCTCTGCATCGGTTCTCGCGTATGAGAACCGCCTCATCGTCCAAGCCATTGCCATTCTGGAGCGCCGGCTGTTCGTCGATGGCCCGCCGATGTCGGATCCACAGGTCACCCGCGACTACCTGCGCCTGAAGCTGATGCCGGAACCCAGCGAAGTCTTCGTCGCCTTATTTCTGAATGCCAAGCATCAAGTCATCGCCTGTGAAACGCTGTTCCGAGGCACCATCGATGCCGCGCAGATCCATCCCCGTGTGGTGGTTCAGCGGGCGCTGCAGCATAACGCGTCCGCTCTGATCGTCTCGCATCAACACCCCTCGGGCTGCTCAGAACCTTCATCCTCGGATGAGCGCCTGACCCAGCGCCTCAAAACTGCACTGGAGTGCGTCGACGTGCGCCTGCTGGATCACTTCATCATCGGCAAAGGCCAGCCGTACTCGTTCGCGGAGCATGCCCTGCTGTAGTCCTTCGTGGCCGTGCCACGCTTCCTCCCTCACCCAGAGTCGGCCGTCCATATGGACGCGCCGGCTCGCGATGCAATCGGCGCGCCGCCGTTCCCGTTTGTTTGTCGTCGCGCCCTCGGTCTGCGAGTCAACTGTCTGCACCGTCCACCTCAGGGTTCTTCGACATGCCAGCCCAACGCCTCTGCCGGCTCCCATTGCGCCCGTCCCTCTGCACCGCAGCGTTGTGCGCCGCGTTGCTCGCGCCCTTGGCGCAGGCCGCTGAGATCCTGGTCGTCACCGACAGCCGGCACCCGGTGCAAGCCACCGGCGGTGCTCGGCTGATCGAGCTGGATCAACCCGCCCGTATCGAGGCCGAGCTGGGCGCCCATGTGCCGGCCGATCCCTCGCGCGGCGCCGCGATGGTGCAACAGCGCTTGTACAGCGGCGGTGTCGAGCTGCAACAACGCCTCGGCGCGGCCTATCAGGGAGTGGTCGATGCCTGGAGCCTCGGGGTGACAACGATTCCGGCGGTGATCGTCGATCACCGTTATGTGGTTTATGGCGAGCCGGACGTCGCCAAGGCGGTTGCGCTGATCGAAGCGCACCGGAGGACGCAACCATGACGCGCTCTTCCCGCCTGCACGCCGGCATCGCCACCATCTTGCTGAGCACGGGTGCACCGTCGTTCGCGCTCACCACGGCGACCATTGCCATCTCAACGCTCTCGCCGGACTGCCTGGAATACCGCGTGGTCGGCATCTGCTTCTGGCTGCGCTGCAGCAGTTTCGGTTGCTCGGTGGAGACCTCAGTCAAGGTGCGCCACTTCGTGCCGGACGCGGTGGTCTCCAGCTATGCCAACACCGGCGCCAATCCCTGGCTGGAGGTGCGGCCGATGAGCCCGCCCAACGCCACGGCGCAGGCCGGCGGCGATGGCACGACCAACCAACACCACGAAAACAACCTGGCCAAGCTCAAGAACGCCGATGTGATCGGCCATCCCGGCGGCTATGTGTTCAGCCAGTTCGCCTCCGGTTTCGGTTACAGCTGCGAAGGCGCTGGCACTGCCTTTATGCCCTACCTGTTGAGCACCCTCGACACCCTCGCATGGCGCTACAACCTCCCCGAAATGCTCTACCCCGAGGCGCTGATGCCCGGCGAGCGTGAGATTGGCAGCCGCAGCGGCGGCGATCTCTGGGGCAACGTCTACCCGCGCGGCGGCTTTCTGCACCAGAGCGACGACTACCTGGCAGGGGCCGTGGTGGCCCAGCGCGCCGGCGATATCGTCACCCGCCGCGGCCAACTCCACGTCTACCAGCCACTGCTCGCGAACGCCAAGGACGGCTACTGGCCAGCCGGGGCGTTGCTCGAAAGCGACGCGCAGACAGGCAAATGGCAGGAGCTGACGCCGACGCTCTCGCGCACCTGCGCGGTGTTCCCGCACCGCGCTGCTCGCGTACAGGCACGGCAGGGCGATTACGCCTGGGCGCTGTGGCGGCCCTACAGCTGCTGCAAGCGCGAAGGCCAGGTGTTTCTGGGCAGCGTCGATTTCAACTGAGGCCGGCCATGACCAACCGTTTTGTTTCCTCGTCCCGTCTCCGCCGCTACCTCGCCCTGCTGACGGCGCCGTGGGTATTGGTCTGCGTCAGCGCATCCGCCCAAACCAGCGTCAGTCAGTACGGCGTGCAACACCAGGGCGCTGTGATCGGTGACGACGTACTGTATTCGATCGGCGGCGGGCGCGCCGTGTCGATGACGCCCGCATCCGCCATGCGCTCGATTGGCGTCGGCGTCGGCTGGAACAGCAACCTGATGTGCGGCGATATGTCGATCTCCACCACCATCCAGAACCAGTTGAACGGTCTGACCAACGGCTTTCAGACCATCATGTCGTCGGTGATTCAGAACGCTACCGCCGCGGTCGCCTCCTTGCCGGCGCTGATCATCCAGCGTGCCGATCCCGGGCTGTACAACCTGCTCACCAACGGCGTGCTGCAGGCACGCTTGGACTTCGACCGCTCCAAGCTGACCTGCCGCGCCATGGTCGAGAAGATGGCCGACGTGGCGGGCGGCCAGGTCGGCTGGAACCAGCTCGCCGACGGCATGGTGCTGACCCAAGCCGTCGCCAGTAGCGACGCCGTATCCGCCATCGAGCAGACCGAAACCAGCCGTGGCAACGACGGCGTGACCTGGGTTGGAGGCCGCAATGCTGGCGGCTTCGGGCAGAACCCGATTCGCGTTATCAGTGACGTGACCCGCGCCGGCTACAACCTGGTCAACGGACGCGCTGTCGAAGACGCGAGTTCGATCGATCCTGTCCAGTGTGGCGGCAACCTGACCTGTCAGGCCTGGAGCTCGCCGGCGGCCGCCACGGCCTGGGCCGTGCGCGTGCTGGGTGAGCAGGAACAGCGCACCTGCGAAACCTGCAACAAGACCGTGACCACGCCGGGCGTGGGCCTCACCCCGCTGATCCAGGAGGAATACGAAAGCAAGCTCGCAGCGCTGAAGGCGCTGATCGTTGGCAGCCGCTCCCTGAGCCTCGACAACCTGCAGGCGGCCAGCAGCGCCTCCCTGCCCATCACCCGTGGTGTAATCGAGGCGCTGCGCGATGAGCCCGACCAAGACATTTTGGCGCGGCGCCTGGCCTCGGAGATCGCGCTGTCCAGCGTGCTCGAAAAAGCCCTGCTGCTGCAGCGCACGCTGCTGACCGGGCGCAAGGAGCCGAACGTTGCGGCCAATGACCTGGCGCAGAAAGCGGTGTCTCAGGAGAGCGACCTGCTCGACCGCGAGATCCACAACCTGAAAACCGAGCTGGAACTGCGCCGCGAGCTGGCCAGCAATTCGCCCAGCGCCATCATCCAGCGGCACAGCGCACGCTCCGCCGGCTCTCGCGCCGTCTACGAGGGCGACCCAATTCCCGACCGGCTCGAGCTGTTGCAGCGCCCAGCCCAGACCGGAGGTACCCCGTGAAGGGGCTGCGGTTGCGCTACGCAGGCCTGGTGCTGCTGGGCACCCTCCTCGTCCTGCTGGCCGCCGTCGCCGCCAATGTCGTCGGCATCCATCTGGCCGGCGGCATCGACGGCTGGCAGGCCTGGCTGGCCGCGCACAGTACGCATTTCCTGGCCTGGCGCCTGCTGCTCTATGCCGGCACCGCCTATGGCTGGATCTGGATGCGTCGCCGGGTACTGGCACGCGAGCCGGACGCCGGCACTCGGCGGCGCCTGCTGCGGGCCGAACTGGCCGCCGTCGTCGCGGTGGCCGCACTGGAACTCAGTCCTTACCTGCAGGCGGGATGACCGGAGGCTGCGATGACGCTCTACACCACCGACTACCTGGAGTACTACCTGACCCTGGTGAGCTGGGTCGTTCACAACGGCATCTGGGCCGTGCTGATCGCCAGCGGCGCCTTCGCCATCCCGTTCCTGGCCATCGTGCTCCAGGAGTGGCTCAAGGCCCGCGCCGAAGGGGCCGACGAAGGCAACAAAGGCGCGCTGTCGGCCGTGCGTATCGAGAGCCGCATCTTCGTCGCCATCGTGGTCATCCTGTTCGCGGGCATGCCGTTTATCGACGTCAGCTTCAACACCCTGCAGTTCGATCGCACCCGCTCGGCGCAATGTCAGGTCAGCGTGCCGCTGCCCTCGGCCACCGGCTGGTCGCAGTCCTTCAGCACCCTCAACAACCAGTCGGCCAAGGTGCCGGTGTGGTGGACCTTCATGCACACCGCCTCGCGCGCGCTGACCGGCGCGGCGGTGGCGGCGATCCCTTGCGGCACCGACTTGCGGCAGATGCGCATGGCGGTCGACGCCACGCGCATCGCCGACCCGGTGCTGGCTCAGGAGGTCAGCGATTTCACCCATGACTGCTACGGCCCGGCGCGGGCCAAGCTCTTCATGAACCGCCCGGCGCTGAATGAGGAGCAGATGCACGACGTAACCTGGATCGGTTCGCGCTTCTTCCTCGACACGGCGGGTTACTACGACACCTACCGCGCCAAGACGCCCCGCGAGGGTTGGCCATATGACAGCAACCGGGATGCGGGCCTGGCGCAAGTGCCCAGCGGCGCGGGTTATCCGACCTGTCGGCAATGGTGGTCCGACAGCAATGGGTTGCGCGCGCGCCTGTTGCAACAGGTGGACCCCGACCTGCTGAGCCGCATCGGCGGCTGGGCCAGCTTCCTGTCGCAGGAGCAGGTCGACGACTCGGTGATTCGCGCCATCGCCTCGCCCAGGCAGCAGAAACTCAACCAAGGTGCGGTCTACAGCGACTACGGCGGTCAGATCGAGATGAGCGTCCCCAATGTCGCCACCCGCGCGGTCAGTGACGTCGGCCTGACCATCGGCTCCATGGCCTTCTTCCCGGCCATGGATGCCATGCGCCAGGCCCTGCCGATGGTGCTGGCCCTGCTGAAGATGGCACTGGTGATCTGCATCCCGCTGGTGCTGCTGATCGGCACCTACGACCTCAAGACCGTGGTCACGATCAGCATCGTGCAGTTCGCGCTGTTCTTCGTCGACTTCTGGTTCCAGCTCGCGCGCTGGATCGATTCGACGATCCTGGATGCCCTGTATGGATGGGGTTGGGGATCGAATCGCCCGCATGCGAACTTCGATCCGCTGATCGGGCTCAACAACACCTTCGGGGACATGATCGTCAACTTTGTGATGGCGACGATGTTTATCGTCCTGCCCACGTTTTGGGTAGCCGCCTTGGGGTGGGTTGGCGTGCAGACTGGCGGCCTTCTCCAGGGGCTCTCGGATGGAACCCGGCCAGTGAGTCAAGCCGGGGGGAAGGCATCAGGAATGGCGTCAGGAAAACTCAAATAGAAAGCCAACCCGTAACACAAGGCGTCACTCATCGTCATAACGCGGGTCTGCATAACGCGAATCAGGGGCGTCGTTGTACAGGGCCGGATGATATCCAGGGTTGTTTTTGTGTTCGGACTGTTCACCAACCGCCCACTCTTCTGACTCATCTTGATCGGATTCACGTGCCATCCAGGCAGCAGCAATTGCAAATCCGAACAACAGCGCCAGCCAGAACGCGACATACAGCAGCACACCCAGCACGACCAGCTTCACGACCCACAGCAGTGCCGTCGCCGCACCAGCGGACAAGCCGTGCGCCACCAACCAACCGGCGACCTGATGTTCACAACGAACGAAGCCCCGCCACATTCCGCCGATCCGACGGCCGAAGCGTTCTGCTTTGCTGATGCGGGCTTTCGTGTTCATCGTCGTCACCTGCTACATGTGTTGGCTGGCTACTCCGGTTTGCTCCAATCCTGGCGGCTCGCAGTCACCAATGCGTTCCAGTCATCGGGCGGATTGCCTCGCCCCAGCATCTTCTCGAACACCGCATAGGGATCGGATTGGCTGCCTGCCGAGCGCAGGGTCTGCTCGTCGTTGACCCAGGCGAACACGATCACCTTCGTCCTGGAGTCGTAGCGGAAGAACAGGCGGAATCGCCGTCCGATCTTCGCGCGCCGCCAGTGGCGGTACGCCGGCCCCAGGGTGTTGCCCTGGCGGAACTCGTCGCGCGCGGGATCGCCCGGTACGACGTCCATAATCAACTGGCTCAGCGCCCGGAACAACCTTACGTTGGCATTGGCTTCGAACCCTTGCGGGTCGCTCCGTTCGGCTCGTTCCGCGGCCGCCTGCAGCTTGCGCAACTGCTCGATCACACCCTCGTGAAACAACAACGTCCAGCCATGCCGCTGCATCACAGCGCCACGTCGCCTTCGATGTCCTCATCCAGATTCACCGTTCGCCCCGCGCTCGCCAGCATAGCCCGCGCAAGATCCTCCGGCAGCGCCTGGACATGCCGGCCGGCCCGGATGTCCGCTTCCAGCAGCCCCAAGAAAGCTCCGATCGCCGGGTCTTCGTGCTCAGCGTCCGCTCGGGACACGATGACTTCGCCTCCACGCAGATCAAAGGCCACTTTGGCGCCGGTGTCCACGCCCAGCACCTGCCGGATGGGCTTGGGCAGCGTAAGCTGGCCCTTGGAGGTCAGCGTGGCGGTTTCATGAATTTCAGGCATCGTAGCTCCCTCGATAGCAATGCCTACACAGTAAGGCCATTTCCTTACTCCGTCAACCTGACCGAGCATGACACCTCCTTCGCTCGAAAAGAAAAGCGCCATCCTAGATTCGCCACAGCTCGCCTGCCCGCCTCAATCCGACTTGAGCCAAACCGCGTTGGTAGTGGTTCGCCAGGAGCCGCGGCCCTATACCCAAAGGCTTCCGTAAAGGCCAAAGGGTTGAAAAGGGGCAAGGGAATGGGGCCAAGGGGAAAGGCCCTACCCGAAAAGGCCAAAAGGCCCCCTGAGCAGCCCGTCATCGGGGTCCGCCATGCTCTCGCTGTTCCAGCCCCAAAGGGCTTCACCAACCACTGGCGCGCCGTCTACTCCAGCCATCGAACCCGCCCCGGGCCTGACGCAGCCACAGTCGGCGTCCTCACTTCTGGCCACACCCCGCCGGCAACGCCTGCTGGAACACATCTGGCAGCGCACCTCGCTCTCACGCCAGCAGTTCACCGCGCTGTACCTCGCCCCCTTGGAACGCTACGCGGAGCTGGTCCAACTATTCCCCGCCTCCGAGAGCCACCACCACGCCTACCCCGGCGGCATGCTGGACCACGGCCTGGAAATCGTCGCCTACGCGCTCAAGCTGCGGCAGTCCTATCTGCTGCCCACCGGCACCACGCCGGAAGATCAGGTGATTCAGGCGGAAGCCTGGACAGCCGCCCTCGCGTACGCCGCGCTGCTGCATGACATCGGCAAGGTCGCCGTCGATCTGCACGTCGAATATAACGACGGCAGCACCTGGTACCCCTGGCACGGCCCGTTGGCCCGCCCCTACCGATTCCGTTATCGCCAGGATCGCGAATACCGCCTGCACAGCGCCGCAACCGGCCTGCTCTATCGGCAGGTGCTCGATGAGGGGATTCTCGACTGGCTCAGCCAATATTCCCCGCTCTGGTCTGCCCTGCTGTATGTCCTGGCCGGCCAGTACGAGCATGCAGGCGTCCTCGGCGAGCTGGTAATTCAGGCCGACCGCGCCTCGGTTGCCCAAACCCTGGGCGGCGATCCTGCACGCGCCATGGCGGCGCCCAAGCACGCCCTGCAGCGCAAACTGCTCGACGGCCTGCGCTACCTCTTGAAAGAGGAACTGAAGCTCAACCAGCCTGGGGCTTCGGACGGCTGGCTGACCGAGGATGCACTATGGCTGGTCAGCAAGACGGTGTCCGACAAGCTACGCGCGCATCTGCTGGCCCAGGGCATCGACGGCATCCCCGCCAACAACACCGCCGTGTTCAACGTGTTGCAGGATCACGGCATGCTTCAACCGACCCCGGATGGCAAAGCGATCTGGCGTGCCACCGTCACTAGCGACACCGACTGGTCGCACAGTTTCACGCTCCTAAGGCTGGCACCTGCCTTAATCTGGGAGGGGGATGATCGGCCAGCGCCATTCACGGGCACCGTCACGATAGAGACCGGGACCTGCGATGCCTCGGTAGAGCCACCAAACGGTAGTGATGACACCTCACTGGAGGTGCCCTCCATAGCGACGCCGTCTCCTGAGCCTATTACCGACGGCGTCGACGACCTGCTGGCACTGCTTGGCAACGTAGACACAGAGCGGAACCTGGATGAGATGGTGACTCAACGGCCCTTAACAATAAACGCTGGTGAATCGCCAGCACCTGCGCTGGAGAGTGACTCGGCTCAGCATCATCCGATGCTTTCATCCACTGAGAACGAACGACACACGCAGGAGCTACCTTCCGGCGAACACTTTATGGTCTGGTTGCGGCACGGCATCCACAGCCGAAAGCTGATCATCAATGACAGCAAGGCACTGGTGCATACCGTAGCCAACACCGTATTTCTGGTCAGCCCTGGGGTATTTCAGCGCTACGCCCAAGAACACCTGCAAACAGCCGTTCTAGCTAATCAGGAGCAGATTGCCGATTGGCAGTGGGTGCAGAAGCAGTTTGAAAAGCTGAAACTACACCGCAAGCAAAAAAACGGATTGAACATCTGGACGTGCCTAGTGACGGGGCCACGCAAGTCCCGGCGATTACATGGCTATCTGCTGTCCGATCCGCAATACTTGGCTGAGGAAATTCCTCACGAAAACCCCTACCTACAACTGTCCCGTTCAGTAAGTTCAGGTATCTATACCCCCGGATCCACCAATCAAGAAGCTAAAGAAACTCTGAAGAATACTTCCCGAGTCTGGTGAAATACGCCGATCCCGTTGCCTGCGTATCCCGAAGAATCAGTCTGGCTATTGACCGCACTGATCGTGCGCAAAATGCGCTCAACCTCACTAACGACTATGGTCTGCTCTTCACCCGCCGATGCAATCTGGGTATTGAAGGAAACTATGCGGGAGATCGCGTCAGAGATGCACTCCAGTGCCCGCCCCATCTCGGCGGAGCTGGCTGCGGTCTAGCTCACCTTATTATGACTGACCCGCAGTGCCTTGACCGATTCGCTGACAGCGAAGTGCAGTCACGTGATCATCGCCTCGATCTCGGCGGTGGACTCCTGCGTCCGTTTGCCAACTCCCGTTGCTCCAATGTCGACATGCCCCCACCTTGGTAACAACCAAAGCCACCTCGCGCCATTGCTCGGCGCCTGCTTGATCTCATCCAGTGAAATGCCGGCGCGCTGCGCTACCTTGATGATACTGATATAGCGCAAGACTCCAGGCATATAACGTCGCTGGTTGGCCGAGGTGCGCAAGCTGCTGATCACCCCCTTGGACTCATAGAAGTGCAGGGTTGAAACGGCCACGCCACTGCGTTTAGCCACTTCGCCGACCTTGAGTAAGCGAGGTTGCTTTACATTTCTATTGGCCGAGAAATTGCTCATGGCGTTCACTCTATAGAGGCATCTATGACTGAGTTTCTAGAGGTTTGCAGACGATAACTGTGGCCGACCTCTAGGGAGGCGGCCGACCCACTTTGCGGCCCACATGTTCGGAGCGCTTTTCGACACCGGTGTCGCCCGCATCGGCGCAGACCACGTCCTCCTCACCATGCAGCAACTGGTCGACCTGGGTGACATCCGCCACGTTGGCCGCGGTGCCTACCATGCTATGCACCAGCCCCGACTCGTCATCCACGCCGATGTGGGCCTTCATGCCGAAGTAATACTGGTTACCCTTCTTGGTCTGGTGCATCTCCGGGTCGCGCTTGCCGTCCTGGTTCTTGGTCGAGCTGGGCGCATGGATCAGCGTGGCACCGACGATGGTGCCCTGGCGCAGCGACAGACCTCGGTCACCGAGATAGCCATTGACCACCGCCAGAATCCCGGCCGCCAACTCGTGTTTTTCCAACAGGCGCCGGAAGTTGAGGATGGTGGTTTCGTCAGGAATACGATCCAGGCTCAGCCCGGCAAACTGGCGCAAGATGGTGGTCTCATACAGCGCCTCTTCCATGGCCGGATCGCTGTAGCCGAACCAGTTCTGCATCAGGTGAATACGCAGCATGGCCAGCAGCGGATAGGCGGGCCGACCACCTTCGCCCTTCGGGTAATGCGGTTCGATCAGGGCAATCAGACCCTTCCACGGCACCACCTGCCCCATCTCGATCAGGAACAGTTCCTTGCGGGTCTGCTTGCGCTTGCCGGCGTACTCAGCATCGGCAAAGGTCATCTGCTTCATGGAAGAGCTCGGATGGTGGAATCGGCGTATTTCAGCAGATTCGGGAAGTCTTTTTCAGGCCTTCCATAAGAACCCAAGCCCCCCTCCTTTGAGAGGTTTGCACCAAACACGAACTGGTTAGCCTGAGACGTCGGCAGAAACAATAGGATTCTCTATCGCCCCTAGCCTGAGACTGCACCCTGCCCGAGAAAAAGGCCAAGGCTCTATAGCCAATCTCGCGAAGGAAACAAAAAGGCTTCGCTTAAAACGCGTGGCTGCAGCGAACTCACAGATATGGAATCAGTGTTGCCATGCCGATCTTGGCCGCCCTATTGGCTGCACGCAGCCCTTATCACCCACAGCCGGCACATTGCAATACGTTGACCGGACCCATGAAGAAAGTATGAGGTGACTCCATGAGCATGATGATGACTGCAGAACAAAAAATGGCCGTAGAGGGACTGCGTAAGTTTCTGGATAACGAAATCGAGCCGAAAATTCGCGCCCATGGCGAACACTTTATCCCAAAAAACATGATGAAGAGCCTAGTCAGCGCCCTGGCCGAGTATGGCCTTATCAAAGCACCGCATCCGGAAGAGTGGGGAGGGCTGAACATGGACTGGGTGACGCATCTACGGCTGTGGGAGGAAGTAGCCGTCAGTTCACTGGATCTGGCCATGCCGATCTTGATCAATGTGTGCGCTGCCGACCTCCTGATCAATCATGCACCTGGGCATATCCAGGAGAAGTACCTGCCCGGCCTACTGTCAGGCGAGATGTTTGCCGGCATAGGCATTTCCGAGCCCGATGTGGGCTCGGATGTCGCCGCCGCCAAGACCCGTGCCGTTCGCGATGGAGATCACTGGATCATCAATGGCGAGAAGACCTGGATTTCCAGCGGTGAGTACATGGATCTGTTCATCTGTACCTGCAAGACCGGCAAGGGTGAGCTGACCCATATCGCCATCGATGCCAACACGCCGGGCCTGGAAGCCCGTGGTATTTCCAAGATTGCCCTAAACGGCCAGTCGACCTCCCAGGTCTTCCTGTCGGATGTACGAGTACCGATGGAGAACACCATTGGTGGTGTGGGCCAGGGCCTGAAGAACACCCTGGTCACCTTCGAACGTGCCCGTTGTCACATGGCCGCCTGGGGATATTCCATCGCCCGCCGTGCACTTGAAGAGTCCATCAATTACAGCCAGATCCGCAGCCAGCACGGCAAGCAGATTGCAGGCCACCAGTTGATAGCGGAGAAGATCGCCGACATGGCCACCCACATCGATGCAGCACGGCTACTTACCCTTCGTGCCGCGGAATTGATCGATAACGGCCAGCGCTGTGACAAAGAGTGTTCGATGGCCAAGTGGTACAGCACCGAGATGGCCGTGAAAGCCTGCCGTGACGCGGTACAGATTCACGGCGGTAACGGCGTGACCAAGGAATTCATTGTTGAGCGCCTGGCGCGCGAGGCAATCCTCGGTCCGATTCCTGACGGCACAACGGAAATCCAGAAGCTGCTGATTGCCCGACTGCTGACGGGCATCCAGGCGTTCAGATAACAAAAAATATCCGATAGCAGGAGAGAAGAATGAGTGATGCTGCGCTGTTGTTTGAACAGGTTGGGCCGGTTGGCTGGATAATCCTGAACCGTCCAAAGGCCATGAATGCCATTAACCTCGCCATGATTGCCGCCTATGAAGAGCTGCTGCCACAGGTTGCAGGCAACAACGACATAAGGGTTCTGGCCATTACCGGGCAGGGACCGGCCTTCTGCGCCGGGGCGGACCTGAAGGAACTCCTGGCCTCGTCCCAGCTGTCGCCGGGCGAACCTGACTTCATCGACCTCTTGACCGATCGGGTTATCAACCCCTTGCGCGACTACCCTAAGCCGGTAATCGCGGCGTTGAACGGCATTACCATGGCGGGAGGCCTGGAGACGGCGCTATGCGCTGACATAGTGCTTGCAGCGGATAGCGCAAGGATCGGCGACGCGCACGCTAACTATGGTGTTTACCCCGGCGCTGGCGGCGCTGCCGTCTTGCCGCGCATCGTGCCGCTCAATGTTGCCAAATACCTATTGTTCACAGGCAAGACACTGTCAGCCGAAGAAATGAAAGCCTATGGCTTCGTCAACCAGGTGGTGAGCGCCGACGCGCTGCGCGAAGCAACCCAGTCCCTGGCCGAGGAAATTGCCGCCAAGAGCCCGATCGCCCTACGGCGCATGAAGGAAGTTGCGAACACGGCCGGCGACAAGAGCCGTCACGCTGCTTTGCAGCATGAGTTGGTAATGTTCCGGAAGCACATGCGCTCCTACGACGCCAACGAAGGCTTAAAGGCATTCAGCGAAAAACGCCCCCCCTGTTTCAAAGGCTACTGACCCTAGCGAGAACATATTCGAACATTAGTCCGTATTTCAGGATGCCCTGAAAGCCAGACTCATTCGCTAGATGCGATATGGAGACGAAAAATGAACCTACAGAACAAAGTCGTAGTGATTACCGGTGGTGCCTCCGGCCTGGGGCAGGCAACCGCTCGCTTCCTGGTCCAGGAAAAGGGTGCCAAGGTCGCACTGCTAGATATGAACGAAGCAGCAGGAAAGGAGACAGTGGACGAACTGGGCGGCGCGAATGCCGCCTTCTATCGTGTGGATGTCACGGTCGAGCAGGAGGTAGATTCGGCGCTCGATGCCATTATCGGCAGGTTCGGTGCCATTCATGCCGACATCAATGCTGCTGGGATTCCTTTGCCGTTCAAGCTCCTCGACAAGGAAGGAAAGGCCTCGGGGCTGCAGAAGTTTCGGAGCGTGGTCAACATCAACCTTATCGGCCTATTCACCGTGATGGCGAAGTGTGCGGAAAGGATGTCGCTGAACGAGCCCGACGAAAAAGGCGAGCGCGGCGTCATCGTGAACATTTCTTCCGGTGCTGCATTCGAGGGCCAGATCGGCCAGTGTGGCTATAGCGCCTCAAAGGCGGGCGTCAACGGCTTGAACATGCCAGCGGCCCGCGAGCTGGGACCGCTAGGCATTCGCGTCAACTCGATCGCCCCAGGCCTGTTCGCAACCCCCATGATCAACTCCCTGAACCCCAAGGTGCAGGAGGCATTGACTGCCATGTGCGAGGCGCCCAAGCGCATGGGCGAGATGGAGGAATTTGCCATGGCTTGCACATTCCTTATCGAGAACAGCTACATGAATGGCCGTACCATCCGCCTGGATGCAGCCACTACCATGCAGGCCAAGTAACAACCACAGCGCTCGCCGTCAACACACTAGCCTACGGGAAATAGCCGTAGCGAGGTGCCCGAGGCGGCTATAAACACAGAAACGCGCGGAGAGTCTGATCCTTCGCAATCGATTTGCTGCTTTCAAAATCGGTGGGGGCTGAAGACAGCCAGAAATACATGGCTACTTCAGACCATCCCTAAAAACAAACGCAATAGAGAACGCCCCATGCTGATCAACTTCAGTAATCATTTCGAGTCTTTGGCCAACCGCTTTGGAGACAGAGAAGCCATCGTTAATACCGAGCGCAACCGGCGATACTCTTACAGAGAGTTCCACCTATTAACCAACCGGATTGTAAACATGATGCAATCCACCTTGGGGCTGGGCCTGAACGACCGTTTTATTAACATACTCGAGAACGACAATCTATCGCTTCTGCACTTCCCTACTATTTTCAAAGGTCCGGCCACTGCCGCCTTCTGCAACTACCGGGACTCCCTGTCGGAGCATACCTGGCAGGTCGAATGCGCCAAAGCAAAAGTGGCATTCATCGAGAAAGAGCTGCTCGGCAGCCATTACGACATGCTGCGGGAGCGCCAGGTTACTGTTGTAGTCATGGACAGACCAGATGAACCAAAGGAGGGCGTCCACTATTTCTGGGATCTGCTCAGAACCGCCCCAGACCATAATCCCGAGGTTGAACTGAATGACCGCGACCATTGCGCAATCATCCGTTTTACCGGCGGCACGACCGGCAAGGGCAAGCCTGCGATGTACAGCATCGACAACTGGCTGAACTGCCGCGATACGGCATTCGCCATTACCGACAAGGGCATGTGGTCGGAAGCGACCCGGGTCCTGCATATCGCCCCGATCAGTCATGGCAGCGGCATGCTATACCTGCCGAGTTTCTATTCCGGCGGCTGCAACGTGACTCAGAATACGCCGGACCTGAAACACTACTGCACGAATATCCAAAAAGAGCAGATCACCCATAGTTTCCTAGTGCCTACCATTCTCTACCGCCTGCTCGAAATCGACGCTGACATGTCCTCCCTGCGCTACATGCTTTATGGCGCGGCCCCGATGAGCCCCGGCAAACTCAAGCAACTGCAGGCCAAGATGGGCAACATTTTCGTTCAAGTATATGGCTCCACCGAGCACTTCGGCTTCAGCTCTAATCTGAGCATCGAGCAGCACATTATCAACACACCAGAAGATGAAGTCCGTCTCAGCTCCGCGGGCCAGCCCACTTCTGGCGTCGAGTTCATTATTGTCGACGACAATGACCGAAAGGTTGCCCCGGGAGAAAGCGGCGAGATCTGGATGCGTTCTCGTGGCACCTGCCTGGGTTACCTCAATGCGCCGGAAAAGACCGCGGAAGAATTCCATAACGGCTTCTGGAAATCCGGCGATATCGGCTACATGGACAAAGATGGATTCATTTACCTGATAGATCGCAAAAAAGACATGATTATTTCCGGTGGGTTCAACATCTACGCTAACGAAGTCGAGGCGGCGCTGAACTGTCATCCGGCCGTTCTGATGTCTGCCGTTGTCGGTATCCCTCATGAGGAATGGGGGGAGGCGGTCCATGCAGAAGTGCTCCTGCGGGATGACAGCGAGGCCTCGGAGCAAGAGCTGATCAACTTCGTGAAAAACAGGATAGGCAACTATAAGGCCCCAAAATCCGTAAAAGTGGTGAAAGAGTTGCCGATGAGCGTGGTGGGCAAGATCCTGCGTCGAAAAGTCCGTGAGCACTATTGGGGCGAGGGACGCAAGATATCCTGAGTGCATTACCGATTCTATAAGCCACTCAAGGCGGTACCTGGCTGGTGTTACCGGGCCGGCGTTCCAGATACACCACCTTTAAAACAAGGAACTACAACATGAGCGATATTTTCATTGCCGGCATTGGCATGACCAAATTCGGTCGTCACCTTCAGCGCAGTTACAAAGACCTCACCCGCGAAGCGGTCGAGCAGGCCCTCACTGATGCGGGGGCCGAATTGCAGGATGTCCGCCAGGCCTACTTCGCTTCCTGTGTCATTGGATTCATGCAGGACCAGCACATGATTCCCGGGCAGGTGGCCCTGCGCTCGATGGGGTTTGCCAGCATTCCCATCTTCAACCTGGAAGGAGCCTGTGCTTCCGCCTCCACGGCGCTTTACTTGGCCGCCCAAGCCATCAAGGCGGGAAGCTGTGACATAGCTATCGCCGTCGGCACTGAAAAAATGAATAGCCCCGACAAGGCCAAGATGTTTGCGGCCTTCGACTCGGCCTGGGATGTATCGACCCTAGACGCGAATCGCGATGCCCTGATGCAAATGGGTGCCAATGTGGAATGCCCAGAAGGCTCTCAGTCCAGCCGCCCCTATTCCATGTTCATGGATGTCTACGCAGCCTTCTGCCGCCAGCACATGAAGACCTTCGGCACCACCCAGCGCCAGATTGCGGCCGTTTCGGCAAAGAACCACCTGCACTCCGTGCATAACCCGCGCTCCCAGTACCAGAACGCTTATAGCATCGATGAAGTCTTGGCGGCCCCGGCCATCACCTATCCACTTACACTCCCCATGTGTGCTCCCATTTCGGACGGATCCGCGGCTGTGGTGCTATGCAATGACAGTGGACTGAAACGCCTGAAAGGTGATGCATCACGCGCAGTGAAACTGCTCAGCAGCGTCGTGCGCTCTAGCACCGACCGCCACTATAGTGACTACCGGAACCACATTACCGCCCTTGCAGCGGCGGAAGCCTACGAGAAGAGCGGCATCTCCCCGGCGGATATCGATGTCGCCGAGGTGCATGACGCCACCGCCATGGGAGAGATCATCCAGGCTGAGAACCTGCAACTGGTCCCCTTCGGCGAGGCCGGCGCGGCAGCCGAACGCGGAGACTTTACGATTGGCGGGCGGATCCCAATCAACCCATCCGGCGGACTGGAGTCCAAAGGCCATCCAATTGGGGCCACGGGTCTCGGTCAGGTCTTCGAGTTGGTTAACCAGCTGCGCGGCGAGGCCGGCAAACGCCAGGTCGAAGGCGCCCGTATTGCTATCCAGGAGAATGGTGGCGGGCTGTATGGCATAGAAGAAGCGACCGCGGTCGTCAACATCTTCGCCAAACAATAAAACTAGCTACTGCAAGGTAAGCGTCTGGACAGCACACCAACTCGATCCTTCTAGCTCCCAGCATGGTGTCCACCTGTTTTTGGTGGACACCATTTCAAGCCCCTTTCCAGCACCGCCTTGGTCAGCCTGGGACGCAACCGTTACTCCGTACCTTGCGAGTTCGCCGGACGCTGAGTCAGCAGCCGTCTGTATCCGACGCGGGTCGACCTGGCGGCCGATGATGCCGTGATTGCCAGCCATGCTCGCCTGCTGGATCGTGACCAGGTCAGCTATGACTGGCAGCACTACCTACCGCTGATCGAGCGAAAACCGGGGGCACTGCGTAATGGTGCGCCTTTCGCGGATTTGCCCAGGCCACTGCGCCAACTTCGTCATGGGCTGGCGCGGCATGCCGGCGGTGACCGGATCATGTCCCAAGTGCTGGCCGCCGTGCCGGTCGCAGGATTGGAGGCGGTGCTGGTCGCTGTCGAGTTGGTGCTGGAAAGTGGCGTCCTGAGCGCCGAGCACATCCTCAATATCGTCGAGCGTCTGACCGCAGCAGCGCCACCGGCCACAGTGGAAAACCGCCTGCCACTTAAGGAAGCGCCACTCGCCAACCCAGCGCGCTACGACCGCCTGCGGGTGGCCAAGGAGCGCGGCCATGCGTGATCTTCTGGCGGAACTCAAGGAGCTACGCCTACACGGCATGGCCACTGCCTGGGCGGAGCTGAGCACGCAGGATGGAGCTGCTATCTCCTCCTCCCGATGGTTGCTCGAACACCTGCTCCAACAGGAGCACGATGACCGCGCCATGCGCTCGGTGCGTCATCAACTGAGCATGGCCAAGCTACCCATGCACCGTGATCTGGCCGGTTTCGACTTCGCAGCGTCCTGCGCTGACGCCCGTCTGATCAGGGAACTGGCCCGCCTGGACTTCACTGACAACGCACAGAACGTAGTGCTTATCGGTGGCCCAGGCACTGGCAAGACTCACCTGGCCACGGCACTGGCAATATCTGGCATCACCCTGCACGGTAAGCGTGTGCGTTTCTACTCCACGGTAGACTTGGTCAATCTGCTGGAGCGAGAGAAGCACGACGGCAAGGCCGGACGCATCGCCCAAGCCCTGCTACGCATGGATCTGGTGATTCTCGATGAGCTGGGCTACCTGCCGTCCTGGTAGAGCTTGCGCCAGTGGAACAGTTGGTTGGGGTTGATGCCGTTGCGCCGGGCCACCACCGAGACGCTTTGCCCCGGCTCTAGGCTCTCGCGCACCATGGCCAGTTTCTCCTCGACGCTCCAGCGGCGACGCCGCTCCTGGCCGAGCACTTCGAAGGTTTTGTCTTTGCTGGTAGTCATAAACACAGTCGTTTGCCTATCCCTTATGGTAAGGGGGAAACGGTGTCCTGTGTTTCAAGTGGCTCGTTCAACCACAATCGATCAAGTCATCCGCTCATTTCGGAGTTTTAGCCGCCGCGAGCACCTCTCAGCGAGCATTTCCCACATTACGGGCGCCCCTCTCCTGCATTCGTCAGCAAATGTCGGCGCGCCATCCACAGGTTCGACAGGGCATGGAGGGCAAATAGGGGGATATCCGTTCGACCACCCATGAGGTTTGGTCGCATCGCACCAACACCTTGCGTAAGGCTGCCTGGCAGCTAGGGCGCAAGCGGATTGCGGTGGCAAAGGTGTTGGTGGCTGATCAAGATCTGCGCTTCAGGTACGGCGCGTGCAATGCACTCGTCGGCCCTCTCCTTACATATTGAAACCCGCAAACACCCCCTTTGAGAGGTTTTACCGCCATCTGCCCAGAATAAGCTACCTGCATCAACGCGCGAATTTCAGCTCACCTAAAAGGACAACAAAGCAATGCCTCTACGCAATCTGAAGGTACTGGATTTCTCGACATTACTTCCCGGCCCCTACGCTACCATGATGATGGCGGATCTGGGCACGGATGTTCTCCGGGTGGAAGCGACGGAACGAGCCGATCTGCTCCGGCAACTACCGCCCTTCAACGCGGACGGTGCCTCCTATAACCATACTTACCTCAATCGCTCCAAGCGCTCCATTGGACTGAACCTGAAAGAACCGGAAGCGGTCGTCATCGTTAAGGCCCTGATCAAAGAGTACGACATAGTGGTCGAGCAGTTCCGCCCTGGTGTGATGAAGCGCCTCGGGCTCGGTTACGAATCGCTACGAGCAATCAATCCTTACCTGATCTATTGCTCGATCACTGGTTTTGGCCAGACCGGCCCCTATGCCGGCCGGCCTGGGCACGATCTCAACTACCTCGCCATCTCGGGTGTCTCCAGCCATACCGGCCGTGCCGGCCAGGGGCCCCTACCACTGGGCGTGGCTGTCGCAGACATTGCCGGCGGCTCGCTGCTAGCGATGACAGGCATTCTCAGCGCGGTCATTGAGCGCCAAAACAGCGGCCAGGGACAACACATCGATATCAGCATGACTGATGCTGCCTTCGCGCTGAATACGTTCGCCGGCGTAAGCGCGTTGAACACCGGGGTCGAGCCCGGCCCGGGCATGATGCTCAACGGCGGATCGTTCTATGACTACTACGAAACAGCCGACGGCCGCTACTTCTCCGTAGCCGGACTGGAGCCCAAATTCTTGCGGCTACTGTGCGGGGTACTTGGAAGACCGGACTTGGTCAGTAAAGGTCTGAGCCAGAATCCCACTGATCACCAGGAACTGCGCGAAGTGTTGGCCACGACTTTCAAAAGCGAGAGCTTCTCACACTGGCAATGCGTCTTTGCCGACATTGAAGCCTGCGTGGAGCCCGTGCTTAGCGTTTCGGAAGCGGCCGCACACCCACAGATGCGCGCACGGGGAATGGTGATCGAGCTGAGTGAGCCTGGTGGCAAAGTCCAACGGCAGGTCGCAAATCCCATACGTTTCTCGCGCAGCGCCCATCAGTACAAATTCACAGGAGTCGAACTAGGCGCTCACACGGAACAGGTGCTTGGGCAGCTCGGCTTCGACAGGAATGCCATCGACGCCCTCAGAAAAAAAGGCGTGGTTGGCTAAGCCAGGCGGTGCCCCCAACGAGACTCAGTCGATCAGGCCCAGCAGCTTGGACTTTTTCAAGGCCTGAGTTCTGCTGGAGACAGACAACTTGCTGTACAAGTTCTTCAAATGCCACTTCACCGTACCTTCCGATATGCCCAGCACTCGCGCAATTTCCTTGTTGTAGAGCCCGTTGGCGACCTGAGAGAGAATCTCCTTCTCGCGCTCGGTAATCTCGGAGCTGCTCAGCAGCTCCAGATCGGAGAGCCCGCCATCACCCTCCACTGACGTCCGGCCGCCTCCGGCAGCACCGTCCTGACCCGCTGACGGAAGCAGGGCGGCCCCGGCCTCCGCGAGCAAACTGTCAAGGTAAGACTTGAAGCTAGCATCGACGCGGGACACCTCGTTGCAGATGCCAACCAGTGCCTCGGGCAAGTGACGCACCTCATCGATGAAGATACGGCGGAAACCCTGCGTCTTGCCCAGTGCCAAGGCTGGAAGAAGAGCCCGGGCTGCCGCCACCTGCTCTCCAGCTAACCAGTGCAGCAATGCGAGCAGCATTCGCATGCGGGCACCAAGATAATGCACGCCCACTACCTCCAGATCAGCCACTCTCCGTCCCAGGTTCTCGATCAGCTCGGCGTTTAGCCCCGTGAAACAGCAGATTCTGGCCCTGGAAATCAGCGTTTCATCCGCGATCAACCTAAGCACAACAGGATCCAGCTGCTCATGGTCCGACAGGCTAGACAACCGGGCGAACTCGTTCCTGGCGGCGCTCAGATCACCGCTCCAGATTTCCGACTGTATGCGCTGTGCTCGACAGTTCGCCTCCAGACGAGGCCAGCGCCGCTTGAAAGCCACAGCCTCCATCTCATCCAGCAGCACCCAGGCCTCAGTCTTTGCGCCATTAATCTGGTTAATACGCGACATGGTCCTGTAGCCACTCTGAATAATTTCCGATATGCCCAAGTCCAGCGGGACGGTGTGCACCGACGTCAGCAGTTCCTCAGCCTCTTCAAGCTGGTTACGTTCGTAGTAGAGGTCCGCAAGACAGACAATACTGGCAATCGTAACCATAGAGCGGCGCCCAGCATACTGCTCAGAATACTGCCGCGCCTTCTTGAAGATGTATTCCGCCTTGTCCAGTCGTCCCCGCCACATCCAGCCGAGCCCCTCCAGCAAAAGGCGGTAGGGCACGCCGAAATGCATGCCCGGGCCTGGCATTTGCCAAGACTGCATGGCGTCGATCTGATCGAACCTGCCCTGATAGAGGTAGACTAAGGCCAACGTGTTGAGCAGCATCTCCCGATCGGTAATGTTGAGACCCTGCAACCTCTCGACAAGAGGCAGCGCCTGCGCCAGTGCGGCGTCAAAGTGATCATCCAGAGCAAATATCAGCCCCCGGGTGATCTGCTGTTGAACAGCAAATCGTTCGGCGCCGGCGTCTAGGTCGGCCTGGTTCTCGGCCATCCCCTCGAGCAGCGTAGCGGCGCCACGCAAGTCCATCATTAATACCTGTGCGCGGGCGATGGCCAGCCGCAGCTCTGGCTTTTTGCGCAGCATTTCCTCCGGCAAGCGCCGCCCCCAGCTCAGCAGCTTCCCGGTACGGCTGCGCCCTAGCATATCTAGGGCGCAGCGCTCGATGAAATCCTGAGCCTTTTCGTTGTCACCACAGGCCAGAGCATGTTGTACCCCCTCGGCCCACAGGCTCCGGGCCGCGAACCAGTCGCATGCGACCCGGTGCAGCGCCATGACATCCTCGGTCGGAGTGAGCTTCAGACGCTTGCGCAGAAACTCAAGAAACAGGCGATGGAAGCGATACCATTCGCCTTGCTCATCCAGTGCCGAAATGAACGGATTGACCTTAATCAGTTTGTCCAGCAGAGCCTTACCATCCAGCACTCCGGCGACCACTTCGCACAGTTCGGCGCTGAAACGGTCAAGGATGGCACAACGTAGCAGCACCCGCTCGAGCTCCCCCGGCAACAGGTCCAGCACCACCTCCGCCAGGTAGGCATGAAGGTCCTTCGACTTTGATGAGAACTCTTGCAGGTAGAGTTGCGGTTCGCTCTTGAAACGGGGTGACAATGTGGCGAGCTGAACACCGGCAATCCAGCCCTCGCTGACATCATAGAGGTCTCTCAGCAAGGTGGAGCTTGGCTCCAAGCTCAGCGAGTTCCGCACAAAGAGACCAAGATCCCCTTGGTCAAACCTGATATCCTCAACCCCGACCCGCAGCAACTGCCGATTGACCTTCAGCCGGGTCAGATTCAGGGCGGGCTCGGTACGGGAGGAAAACACTAGGTGCACGTTGGCCGGCAGGTTGTGGAGGAAATGCCCCATCAGGAGCTGGACACCCGAACCACCCAGGTAATGGTAATCATCCAGAACCAGTACCAGTTCCCTTTCGCTGACCTGCAGTTCGCTAAGCAGAACAGCTTCCACCGCCTGCACCGGAACCATGGGGCCGGCGGACAGCATTTCGCTGGTGCCATCACAAAGATGCGGGCATTCCGCAGAGAGTGCGGCGGCCATATACGAGAGTAAGCGGTGAGGACTGTTATCCTCCTCAGCAAGGCTGACCCAAGCGACGGTGGTTCCGGCTGCCTGCAGGCCAGCTCGCCATTGCGTCAACAGAGTGGTCTTGCCATAGCCCGCCGGCGCAATGACTAGGGTTAGCGTGGTCTTGAGAATTTCGTTCCTGAGAACATCGAGGCGAGCCCTCACGACAGGCTGCGCGGCACCACGGGGAGGTGAAAGCTTGGTCGGAATAAGGGGCAGTCTCCAGCCTCTAACACCTCCCGTGGCCAGAGAGTCGTATATGACAGATTGCTTCAAAGAACCTCACCTTCGACTCAGGATGGCGCGGAAGGTCGCCGAGCAAGGCGATAGCGATACGCGTCATCAATCGCAGAGGGTGACCCGACGACCTCTCCTCTGCAGACAAGATAAGTGATGTGGGCTAGGGTTTCATCCAGCGCCATATAGCGCGCCATCCCTGTCAGCCCCCCCCAACCGAGCACGTGGCTGAGCTCATGGACTGTACACCAGTCTACCAGGCTGCCGCGTAACTTCGCTAAGGAACTTTCGTGATGCTCGAGCACCGCTCCGATACGCCGAGCGCCGCCATAGAAGGGCTGACCGTGCGCCGGCAACACCAAGGCATCGTTAGGCAACCGGCACTGCATATCCGTAAGAGAGGCGAACCAGTCCGCTAACGGATTGCACTCCGGACTCATATAGCTCACGCCTACCAGAGGCGTGATCTTCTCCAGTAACTGGTCGCCGGCGATTAACAGCCGCGACTCCCTCTGATACAGGCAGACATGCTCTATCGAATGCCCGGAGCCCACCCATGGCTCCCAGTTCCGACCGCAGATCCGCATCATCCCATCGGCCTGTACCAGGCTGACCTCGCTGGCTAATGGCCCGAACAGCGGGTCCATCTGGCTCAACGCCGCGTGCAGGTGAACAACATCCTCGGAAGGCACGCCCATACGCCCATAGAAGGCTGCGACCGCCTGGGCGCTCCTGCCCTTCCTCTCTTCCGCCTCACGAAGTGCCCAGTGATGCGCCCCCGACGAGATGTAGATCGGCACGCCGAACTCGGCCTGCAGCCAGCCCGCCAGTCCAATATGGTCGGGGTGAGAGTGGGTAACCAGGACCCGACTCAGCTTCGCCCGACGCGGAAGCCCTGTAACCAGTTCCCGCCACAGGTCACGATTAACTGAGGTATCCGGGCCGGTATCAACCACAAACCAGCCATCGTCATCCTCGATTAGGTAAATGTTGATATGGTCTAACTTCGCCGGTATCCGCATACGAGCCCAGAGTAGCCCTTCACTAATCTGAGTCCAGTGACCCGGACCAGGTGGATCGACCTGAGAAAATGTAGAACGGGTCACTCGCAACGTCCTCGATTCGATAAATATTTGTTGAAATTCAGGAAGTCAGGCTCAATGAGTGGTAGGAAAGACGGAGTCCACGCCTAAGCGCTATTCTATTAGATTACGGTCATGCGCCTGCCGCCGATGAGCCAGGCCAGGGACGGTAGCAGCAACACGGCGCCAAGCAAGCTCTAAAGGATCATGAAGCCCAACGGTTTCCCGGTATTGTTCTGTAACTTAACCGGAGAGAAGACCCACGCCCCTCGCAGCTTGCCATTGTGATGACTGCGCAAGTAACTGCCCGGCCAGATGCTTTGATGATTATTCAGCCTCCAGACTTTCACCGGTATTGTTCCGCTTCTTCGAACCATCCGGAGTGGAGCGTCACTCAGCCTTGAAAGAAGCTCGAAAAATTCAACCAATAATTTATTCGGAGCTATAGATCACGCTTCATTTCTATAACTTTCCTTCAGTACACCCCCAGAACCTTGACCTCAGTTCCTGATATAGCGCCAAAGAGAAATGTCTGCCCGCCATTCGGGACGGGCAGCCAGATCTCCTCTGGGGAGCATGAGAAATCAACGAAGGCTTTGTCTGCGCAACGAGGCCGGAGTAAAGAACTCCGCCTTACGTGGCTCGGTAAACACTATTGCCTTAGCCTGCTCATTAACCGCAACGTTTACACCGTAGACACCGCTCACCAAATCGTAATGCACAAAGGATCCACGCATCACCCCGGGAGCAGTCCAATAGGCCAGGCTATGCATCGTATTTGTGCGCCAGAGGTTGCCGCGCCCATCGTAGCTATCGGATAGAACGACTAACCAACTGTCCTCGTCGACGTAGAAAGTTCGCTTGCCATATACATGCCGACTACCATCTTTCAAGGTAGCCTCGACTTCCCAGACCCGGTGCAGCTCCCAACGGCCATAGTTGGGGTTGGTATGACCACCTTTCATCACCTCGGTATAACGGGCGGGAGAATCTTGCTTGTAGTTGTTGTAGGGCACATAGAGTTCGCGCTTGCCTACTAGCTTCCAGTTATAACGGTCAAGCGCCCCGTAAAACATGTAGGTGTCATCGTATGTCGCCACACCGTTGAAATTGGGATTCGGAGTATCGTAGGCGACCGTCGGGGCCCTACGGACACGACGCTGTCCCGGCAGGTACAGCCAGGCGTTCCGCGGGTTTTTCACCTGATTGATCGGATCAACAATTAACAGTACCTCGCCCTTGCGCCGCGCAGGAGCCAAATAGTTGACCAGCAATGAGAAGTAGTCTCCACCAAAGGTCTCGACCGAGCCGCCGGGCAGATAAAAGGCAGACTGCTCGACTGCGATACTTTCACCAGAGCTTATGGTGCCATTGGGTTGTACCACCAATGCATTATAGCGATATTCTGAATCCCCCCCTTGCCAGCGTAGCAAGTGGTTCCACATCACCTCCTCGCCACTGGAGGGTATCGGGAAAGGTACACCACCATAGGCGCCCTCAATGCCGTTTCCACCGTCCACCAGTTTCGCCTTAATGGCATTCTGCTGGATGTTCCTTGCCACCCATTCAGGAACGGCGTGAGTACGGTGAGTCGGATAGATGTCCAGACGGTAGCTATCGGGGTATTTCTTCAGCAAGGCCCGCTGCCCTGCCGATAGCTTGTCCGCATACTGACCTAAGTTCTGCGCGGTTATAGCAAAGAGCGGCTTTTCATCCACAAAAGGGTTTGGCAGGAAATCGCCCGACTTGTGGGCGTACCCCTGCGGGCCGCTCGTCAAACCGCCGGTCCATGCGGGAATGGTGCCCTCTTCGTTGCCTGCCTTTATACCGCCGAATGGTGTAAGGTCATTGCCCAGCCGTACAGCCTCCTCCTGAGAAACTGCGCCGTTCACGGAGGAACAGCTTATTACTGCGCTCACAAGTAAAGCTATTTTCCATTGTTTGAAATTATTCATAACTTAGCCCACTGAATTAGAAGCTGTAAGAGGCGCTAACAGCGATAAAGTCGCGGTCGGTGAGAGCGCTATCCGCCGGGTCACCCATGAATCTCGAGTAGCCGACATCGAAAGCCATATGGTCGCCATAGTTCAAAACCGCCTTGATGCCCAAACGGTTGTCACCCTCGTTGAACTGGCCAGCCGCAGACCGGCCCTTGACGTTTTGGCTCCACGTGACAGGAATGGAAAGGTTGCCTCCGGGAATAATGTTGTAGTAGTCGAGCGACACACGAGCGGTATATCCCCAACCCCACTTGTCTTTTTCCAGCTCATTTCGCTCAAGGCCATTCACTTTGTTGATGCCCGCCTCGCCCAAGATGGTCACGTTATCGGCGAAGCTGGTCGGGCCGACAATATGTACAGCCGAAAGCTGCGCCTGAACGACAGGCGCCTCTGTATAGATTGTTACTGGCAACGCACCGAACACTAGCGCGGCATCCTGTTGCAGTACCGGTAGATTTCGGCGGTAAGACACTTCACCGGAAACATTGGTATTGCCGATGACAGTGCCGAAGCTGGCGCCGATCAAGTTGATATTTTCCTTGTAACGCAGGTGGTAATTGGCAGGCTCCGGGTAGCCTGGAACACCCAGCGCCAGAGGGTCTAGCACCAACTGCGGCAGTTTGTCGTGATAGTTGATGTAGTAGAGACCGAACTCAGTATTGTTAAGACTTTCAGCCATATAACGCAGCGCGACACCGAACTGCCCAGAGTCACCGGCCTTCTCGTCCTTTCCACGCTGGATGGCAGAGCAGGGAAGGCGTCCGAGATATACGCACTCCGCTCCGTCCCCAAGGTAGTCGAGGGTACTGAAATAGGATCCACTTTCATCCAGTCGATTGGCCTCCCACTCGAACTGCACATAACTTTCTAAACTGAGATTTTCAGTCAGGCCTATCTGGGCGAACGCCTGCTGTACAGGAAGGAAGATCTCCTTGATCTGGACGCCTGGCACATTGGCCTTGGTGATATCCAGAGGCCCCTGGGCCGAAGAAATACCGGTGAGAATGAAAAGACTCTCGCCCCAGCTCACCGTCTGCTGGCCCAACCGAACACTTACCGGCGTGTCGCCAAGCGTGAAATTGCCATAAGCGAACATATCGAGCAACTCAGCGTCCCGACCATGCACCTTTCGGGTATTCTTCTCGAAACTATTGCTGCGATCACCTACCGTATTAACCGTCGACGGGCGGTTGTTATCATTGCTTTTGTTATAGACATCGTCATACCAACCACGGGCACGGACAAACAGCCCCATATCGGAATATTTAATATCGGCCTCCGTAACGAAGGAGAGCCTGCTGGATATCAACCCTTTATTGAAGTTACGGTTTCCATCATCCTTGTTATTGCCACCAGTCGCGAAATTAGTGCCCCCCCTGACCGGCAGAGGTCCGACTGCAGTATTGACCATCGATGGCACGAACCCACTGTCCGCAGTCGTAAAGCCGTTCAGCAAACGGCTGTTTTGCCCTTGAACCCGCCAAGCAGCGCCGTAGGCCAAAGTAGTATCCCAATCGATGGTCACGCCGTTTTCTAGGTCAAAACTCTGTGCCTGCATATGGCTCCAAGGGAAGACCATGAGAGTCGAGCAGCCGATTAATGCCAGCCATCCTGGTGCAATCGGCCTCTTGTTCTTATTTTTCATATATAGCCCTTAAGCGCTCTAATAAACTCAGTTCGTTACAGCGCCTTTAAGCCTATTGCAGGCTGGGTGAATATCCCCCCCCCATAGGTAAGGGTATGGATTGGTCTGTCCCGGGCTGAGTGGACACTGACCTAAGGTGGATAATGTCCGCCGCAAGGAGTGTTCATGACCCAGACCAGACGACGTTTTCCCGAATCCTTCAAACGCGAGGCGGTAGAGCAGCTGCTTGCCGGTACGCCGCTTCGTCATGTGGCTGAGACGCTTGGCTTCGCTGAAAGCCTGCTGGGCAAATGGAAGCGCCAGTACAAGCAGCACGGTAACGATGCTTTTCCGGGCAACGGCAAGCAGCGTGGCGAGAGCGCGGAGCTGCGTCGGCTACGCCAGCAGCTGGCCCAGGTCACCATGGAGCGTGATGTTTTAAAAAACCGCCCCCCCGGCGCTCCGCGTCCCATTGGGTTAGAAACACGCCCACTACACTGACACCGCTGGACAGTGGTCGTCTGCTTTTTGGAGGCTGAGTCCCAGTCAAAAAACCTGACCCAGGGGAAGCTGCGGCCCCGTTAGTGGTGGCGCGTTTCGTGACCCTGTTTAGGAATGTGATTTGATCCGAGTCCCCGTCCCCGTCCAGCATTTCCTGCGATTGGAGGGAACTCATGAAAAAGTCCAGTTCGGAGCGTCATGGCCTGCCGGTTATTCATGAGCGTGCAGCCGGTATCGACATCGGCTCGCGCTTCCATGTTGTGGCGGTGCCCGCCGATATCACTGAAGAGCCGGTGCAAACCTTCAAGGCGTTTACCGCCGACGTGGAGCGCATGGCTAATTGGCTGGTCGATCTCGGGATGCCCGCGCAGTTCCTGGGCGCAAAACCGACGTTAACGATGCACAGTGGATCCAGCGCTTACATGCCTGTGGCTTACTGCGTGCCAGTTCCCACCCTGATCGGGAGATTGCCGCGTTACGCAGTTCTCTACGCTTGCGGGAGCGCCACCTTGAATTACGCAGCTGCGCATATCCAGCACATGCAGAAGGCGCTCACCCACATGAATTTGCAGTTGCACCATGTGGTCGCCGACATTACCGGGGCTACAGGTATGCGGATCATCCGTGCGATTGTCGCCGGCGAGCGAAGCGCTGCGACACTGGCGACCATGCGCGATACCCGTTGCAAGTCGAGCGTTGAGACCGTACAGAGTGCCTTAGTTGGCAACTACCAAACGGAGCATGTCTTGGCTTTGGCGCAAGCGTTAGCCATGTACGATGCCTATCAGGCACAGCTCGAAATCTGCAATCAGCAGATTGCCCAGACGTTGCTATGTCTCTCCCAGCAGAAGTCCCCGCCCAGCAAGCCGTTACCAAAACCACGCCACCGCACTCGGCAGCCGAATACGCTCAACTTCGATGTGCGTACCTTGCTCTATCAACTGGTTGGCGTCGACCTGGCCCAGATCCATGGCATCGGCCCTTACTTGGCGCTGCGTTTGGTGGCTGAGTGCGGAACTGACCTGAGTCGCTGGCGTACTGCCCATCACTTCACCTCCTGGCTGACGCTGGCACCTGGCTGCCGGATCAGCGGCGGCAAGGTACTGTCAGCGCATACGCGTAAGACCAAGAACCGGGTTACAGCACACTTGCGCTTGGCCGCGGTGACCATCGGCAAAACGAATACGGCATTGGGCGCATTCTACCGACGCTTGTCTGCGCGCATCGGCAAGGCCAAGGCGGTGACGGCTACCGCTCGAAAGATCGCCATCCTGTTCTACAACGCCATGCGTTTCGGCACGGCTTATCAGGACCCAGGTGCCGATCACTATGAACAGAAGTATCGGGAACGCGTGGTAAAAGGGTTGCACCGTCGAGCAGCCGAGTTTGGCTTCACGCTACAGGCTGTCGAGGGTGTTTCTTAGGAAGGCGCTCGCCATCTTCTCGCAGCCCACGAAGTGAGGTTCCGCGTCATCGAGGCGTTGGCCGGTCGTTACCCCGTAGCGCCCATGTGCCGGCTGCTGCGAGTATCGCGCAGCGGTTTCTATGCCTGGCAACAGCGACCTCCTTCGGCGAGAGAGATGGCGAATCGGCGCCTGAGCAAGGAGATCCGCACCATCCACCATGAGATGAATGGGATCTATGGCCATCGCCGCATCAAGGCAGAATTGACGGCCATGGGGCAGGCGTGTGGCCGGCATCGGGTCGCTCGACTGATGCGCGAAGCCGGTCTGCGCGTTCGTTCGCGCAAGCGCTGGCGGCTGGTTTCCAGTAGTCGCCACGATCTACCGATTGTCCCGAATCACCTGGATCGCCAGTTCGTCTCGGATCGCGCCAACCAGCATTGGGTCTCGGACATGACCTACGTGCGGACGGCCCAAGGCTGGCTGTATCTGGCGGTTGTGCTCGATCTCTATTCGCGTGCCGTCGTCGGCTGGGCAATGCACCACCGGATGCAGCTGGCCCTGGTCCATGCCGCACTGGAGATGGCTGTGGCACGCCGACAGCCGCAAGCGGGGGTGCTGCTGCACTCGGATCGCGGCAGCCAATACTGTGCCTACGACTACCAAGCCTTGCTGCGGCGACATCGCATCGTGCCCAGTCATTCGCGCCCCGGGAACTGCTGGGACAACGCCGCGATGGAGAGTTTCTTCCGCTCGCTGAAGACCGAGCGGGTGTACCTGACGCGCTACGCCAGCTACCAGGAGGCGAAAACCGACCTGTACGACTACATCCGCTTTTACAATCACCGCCGTCGCCACTCGACGTTGGGCTACCTCAGCCCGATGGAGTTTGAGCGGCGCTATACGAGCAGTAGCTCTTAACTACCTGTCCACCAGTTCCGGGACAGACCTGTCAGTGGTTATGCGTTAAGCTGCTTTTTTAACAGCCACCAGAATGGTGCACAGTTGCGCGCTGCTTTAGCCGGTAGTTGCCCGGACTGTCTCCCGTCCACTGTTTGAAAGCCCGGTGAAAAGCGCTGGTTTCACGGAAGCCGGCCTGCTCAGCAATCGCCGCGACACTCAACTCAGTGTTGCGCAAGCAGTCAAAGGCAATAGTGCGGCGTACTTCATCCTTGATCTCCTGAAAAGAGAAGCCCTCCCGTTGTAGCTGGCGACTAAAGCTGGCGACACTCAAGTTGCGTTCGCAAGCCAAGTCAGCCAGGGTCGGCCACTGTTCGTAGCGACAATTGCGTAGCTGCCTATATACCTGAGCGCTGAGTCCATCTCGATTGCTAAAGCGGATGATCACCCACTGCGGCGCCGTGCGCAGAAAGGTTTTGAGCGAGGCCAAATCCTGCACGACGGGCAGCTTCAGGTAGTCGGCTTCGAACTCAATTTCGGTATGTGTGGCCTCGAACGTCAGATCCGGCCCCCACAGCAGGTGATCGTCTCCATGGGCAGGCCGCGGGTGACCGAATTGCGTGCGATTGATCGGAATGCGTCGACCCGCCAGCCAACACAGCAGGCTGATAACCATGGTCAAGAAGGTTTCCTCGAGAATGCTGTGGATGAACTGATCCTCTTGGCGTGTGTGCAGGCTGATCACTGCGCGATTGCCGCGTAGAGCTAAATTTCCCTGGATATCCCTAAGGAACAACCGACAGCTGGCCAGGCACTGGCACAGTGCCTGGCCGAGTGTATTGGTCTGGATCAGGCCCCGGCAGATCAGGGCGAAACTGCCCACCGGCATACCGTGCGAGTCATAGCCGAAGAACTCGTCGTCCAACTCCTGGGCGACGGCTAGCCACAGCTTGGCGAAGGCTGCGGCCGATACCCGCGCGGAACTATCGGCTAGCAGCAGTTTCTCGATGCCTGCTTTCGACAGGATGGTATCCATGAGCTCTGGCTGCTCACGCAGCCCATGTAGCGCGGCCTGAACAAAATAAACGGACACCGAATCTTTCTCTTGCATTGCTTCGTGCCTGTTGCGCAGCCACCCGCCTGGAGTGGCAAAAAACATCAGCCAAGCCGGTAGTTTTCGGCATGGGCCTAATCTTGTCGCGTCCTTAGACTAACCGGACATAAGCGCTTGGTCGGATCGACGACATGTCTCGCCTGGCAGTCACCAATCGGTTAAATCAGCCGGCGCACATCGCCAATGCATCACCGGAGTGTCCTATGCCCAGCCCCGAAGTCTACATCGTCAGTGCCGTAAGAACCGCAATCGGCTCCTTCGGAGGTACGCTCAAGGATACCCCGCCCTGCGAACTGGCCACGACCGCGGTCAGCGTCGCCCTGCAGCGTAGCGGTTGTGCCGCCGAGCGGATCGGTCATGTGGTGATGGGCAATGTCATTCCCACCGAGACACGCGATGCCTATCTTTCCCGCGTGGCCGCGATGAATGCCGGCATACCCAAGGAAGTCCCCGCGTTCAACGTCAACCGCCTCTGCGGTTCCGGCCTGCAGGCCATCGTCTCGGCGGCGCAGAGCCTGCTGCTGGGCGACTGCGATATCGCCATCGGTGCTGGCGCAGAATCCATGAGCCGCGGTCCCTACCTGCTGCCGGGTGCCCGCTGGGGCGGGCGCATGGGCGACATGCAGGCGGTGGACTACATGCTCGGCATCCTCCACGATCCGTTCCAGCGTATGCACATGGGCATCACTGCCGAGAACATCGCAGAGCGGCTGGGCATCAGCCGCGAAGACCAGGACGCTCTGGCGCTGGTCAGCCAGCAGCGTGCGGCTCGCGCCATCGCCGAAGGCCGCTTCGCCGGTCAGATAGTGCCGGTTGAAATCAAGAGCCGCAAAGGCACCCAGCTGTTCGAGGTCGACGAGCATGTCCGCGGCGACACCTCGCTCGAGCAACTGGCGGGCATGCGCACCGCGTTCAAGCAGGGCGGCACCGTCACCGCCGGCAACGCCTCGGGCCTCAATGACGGCGCGGCGGCGGTGGTGCTGGCCACAGGCGCGACGGTGCGGGCCGACAACCTGCGCCCGCTGGCCCGTCTGGTCAGCTACGCGCATGCCGGCGTCGAGCCCGAGCTGATGGGGCTGGGGCCGATTCCGGCAACCCGCATGGCGCTACAGCGTGCCGGCCTGAACATCGCCGACCTGGACGTGATCGAGTCCAACGAAGCCTTCGCCGCCCAGGCCTGTGCCGTGGCCCGCGAGCTCGACTTCGACCCGGCCAAGGTCAATCCGAACGGCTCGGGCATCTCCCTCGGCCATCCAGTCGGCGCCACCGGAGCGATCATCGTCACCAAGGCCATCCACGAGTTGCAGCGCACCCAGGGCCGCTATGCCTTGGCGACCATGTGCATCGGCGGTGGCCAGGGTATCGCCGCGATCTTCGAGCGCGTTTGAGCCAACAGGAGAGCAGGATCATGAGCGACGAACGTATCGGCGTCATCGGTGGCGGGATCATGGGCAGCGGTATTGCCCAGGTGTGTGCCCTGGCAGGTCTGTCCGTTGCCCTGGTCGACATATCCGAGGCCGCCCTGGCCAAGGCCAGGGCGAGCATCGCCAGTGGGCTTGGGCGACAGGTGGACAAGGGCACGCTGACCGAGCAGCAGCGCGCCGCCGCGCTAGGGCTCATTGCTACCAGCACCGACTATGCCAGCCTGGGCGATGCCGGCCTGGTGATCGAGGCGGCCAGCGAGAACCTGGAACTGAAGCAGCGCATCCTCAAGCAGATCGGTGCGCAGGTCGCGGTTGACGCCATCATCGCCAGCAATACCTCGTCGCTATCGATCAGTCAGCTGGCCGCCCAGGTGGAGCACCCGGGGCGGTTTATCGGTCTGCACTTCTTCAACCCGGTGCCGCTCATGAGCCTGGTGGAAGTGATTCGCGGACTGGACACCGCCGAGGCGTGCTACAGCCGTACCCTGGCGTTTGCCGAACGCATCGGAAAGACCGCGATCAGCGCCGGCAACCGCCCGGGCTTCGTGGTCAACCGCATCCTGGTGCCGATGCTCAATGAGGCCATCTTCACCCTGCAGGAGGGCCTGGCCAGTGCCGAGGACATCGACACCGGCATGAAGTTGGGCTGCGGCCAGCCCATGGGGCCACTGGCGCTGGCGGACCTGATCGGCCTGGATACCCTGCTGGCGATCCTGGAATCCCTCCAGCAGGGATTCGGCGATCCAAAATACCGTCCGGCCCCCTTGCTCAAGGAACTGGTGGCAGCCGGTCGCTTGGGGCGCAAGAGCGGTCATGGCTTCTATCGCTATGGCTGACCAGCCGCAACCAAGGATGGGCCAGCACTGGCTTGTTCCGGGAGGCATGGCGCCATGAATACCAAGCGATCGCTCACCTCGGCTTGCCCAGGCGAACCAGGCGAGGCAGTGCCCTCGCGGCTTGAACAGATCCGCGAAAAGGCGCTGGAACTGTTCGCCGAACGGGGCTTTGCCGAGGTGGGCATGCGTGAACTGGCCCTGCACCTGGGGATAGGCGCCGGCTCGGTTTACCACCATTTCGCAAGCAAGGAGCAGTTGCTGTTCGAGCTGATCGAGGAGCTCTACGAAGACCTGCTCGACGCGGCCCTGCTCACCGAAACGGGCGTTGTCCATGGCCGCCTGCAGGCGTTGTTGTGGGCCCATATCGGCTTGCACGAACGCCGCGGCCTGCATTTCCTGATGGCCGAGCGGGAGTATCGCTGTCTCTCGCCGCAGCACCAGGGTCAGATCCAGCAGATGCGTCAGCGCTATGAGGAAAAGCTCCTGGCTCGTCTGCTGGAGGCTGGCGCCAGCGGTTCGCTGGCGGTGCTCAAGGCCACCGTGCAAGGCGTCGTCGCCTGGCTTAACAACCTGCCGGCCTGGCTGGATCAGTCTGGTTTGAGCCGGGCGCAGAGGCAGGAGGTGATCGGCGCGATTGTCCTCGGTTCGCTGTCCGGCGTTCTCAAGCAGCCGGCCGCGGCTGCAGATAGCACAACCGTTGTTACGTTGCGCGTCCCAGGGGCAAGCCCGCGCGGCTAACCTTTTATATCAACCGGGGCATGCTCAATGCCCTCGCATTACCCGAGTGACTCAAGCATGTCTGATTACCAAGCTCCCCTGCGCGATATGCGCTTCGTGCTCAATGAAGTGTTCGAGGTTTCCAAGCTCTGGGCCGAGCTGCCGGCTCTGGCCGAAGTGGTCGACGCCGACACCGCCGCCGCCATCCTCGAGGAAGCCGGCAAGGTCACCGCCGGTGTGATCGCCCCGCTCAACCGCAGCGGCGACGAGGAAGGCTGCAGCTGGACCGATGGCGCGGTGACGACCCCGAGCGGTTTCCCCGCAGCCTACCAGACCTATGCCGAAGGCGGCTGGGTCGGCGTCGGCGGCTCGCCGGAGTTCGGCGGCATGGGCATGCCCAAGGTGATCGGCGCTCAGGTCGAGGAGATGGTCAACGCGGCCAACCTGTCGTTCGGCCTGTACCCGATGCTGACCGCCGGCGCCTGCCTGTCGATCCTCAACCACGCCAGCGAAGCGCTGAAGGCGCAGTACCTGCCGAACATGTACGCCGGCGTCTGGGCCGGCTCCATGTGCCTGACCGAGCCGCACGCCGGCACCGACTTAGGGATTATCCGTACCAAGGCCGAGCCCCAGGCCGACGGCAGCTATCGTGTCAGCGGCACCAAGATCTTCATCACCGGCGGGGAACATGATCTCACCGAGAACATCATCCACCTGGTGCTGGCCAAGCTGCCGGACGCCCCCGCCGGCCCGAAGGGCATCTCGCTGTTTATCGTGCCCAAGGTGATGGTCAATGCCGACGGTTCGCTGGGTGAGAAGAACGCGCTGTCCTGCGGCTCCATCGAGCACAAGATGGGCATCAAGGCCTCGGCCACCTGCGTGATGAACTTCGACGGCGCCACCGGGTATCTGGTCGGCGAAGTGAACAAGGGCCTGGCGGCCATGTTCACCATGATGAACTACGAGCGCCTGGGCGTCGGCATCCAGGGCCTGGCCCTGGGCGAGCGCAGCTACCAAAGCGCCGTGGAATACGCCCGCGAGCGTATCCAGAGCCGCGCGCCGACCGGTCCGGTCGCCAAGGACAAAGCCGCCGACCCGATCATCGTGCATCCGGACGTGCGCCGCATGCTGCTGACCATGAAGGCGCTGAACGAGGGCGGTCGCGCCTTCTCCAGCTACGTCGCCATGCAGCTGGACACTGCCAAGTACAGCGAGGACAAGGACACCGCCAAGCGCGCCGAGGAGCTGGTCGCCCTGCTCACCCCGGTGGCCAAGGCCTTCCTCACCGACATGGGCCTGGAAACCACCGTGCACGGCCAGCAGATCTTCGGCGGCCACGGTTTTATCCGCGAGTGGGGCCAGGAGCAGCTGGTCCGCGACTGCCGCATCACCCAAATCTACGAAGGCACCAACGGCATCCAGTCGCTGGACCTGATGGGGCGCAAGATTGTCGGCAGCGGCGGCAGCTACTACCAGCACCTGGCCGACGAGATCAAAGCCTTCGTCGCCGGCGCCGATGCCTCGCTGGCCGAGTTCACCCAGCCGCTGGCCGCCGCGGTGCAGAACCTCGACGAGCTGACCGCCTGGGTGCTGGACCGCGCCAAGGGCAACCCCAACGAGATCGGCGCGGCCTCGGTGGAGTACCTGCAGGTGTTCGGCTACACCGCCTACGCCTATATGTGGGCGCTGATGGCACGGGCCGCGCTGGGCAAGGAGGCGCAGGACGAGTTCTATGCCAGCAAGCTGGGCACCGCGCGTTTCTACTTCGCCCGCCTGCTGCCGCGCATCCACTCGCTGAGCGCCTCGGTCAAGGCCGGCAGCGACAGTTTGTACCTGTTGGGCGCGGAGCAGTTCTGATGCACTTTCAATCTATCGGAACATGATAAGTGAGTTAGATAAAGAGACAATGAGCATGCAAGCCAATCCCACATGGTTGGTACCGGCCAGTGAAGGTTTGAACCATACTGGCCGACAGCGCTCTGGTGGTCGGTGGTGGCTAATTGGTGCAGTGAACCGCCATACAGTGGTGGCAAGAGAGTTCGCATGATCCTGTCGGAACTAGGTTTCCCTGTCTGGTCACCAATTGCACTGGATTGTGCCTCCTGGCCTGTTGCTGCCCTCCCCCGCGGTTGCTGCTCAACAGCATCTGCGTTGGGCTCAAGATCTACTAGTTTGTGAGCGTTCTGGCGGCCTTAGGGCCGCCTTTTTTTGGGTTCTTCGCGGAGTCAGGGGGAAGTGCGAGTTGACAGTCAGGGAAATGGGTAGATTGGCAGTCGCCAAACACACCAACCCCCACTCCCTGCTGTCGCCGTGCATCCTATTGATCTTGCTGCTTTCTGTGCGGATTTCGGTGAACGTGACCGAGCGTTTCGCTAATACGTGACCGGTGCTTCCACCCCGGTTGCGCGGGTTCTGGATTGTAATTGCATCGGTCACGATGCGTGTTGGCGCTGACCGAAAATTGACCCAGTAAAGGCCCTTGTGCCGACCGAAAACTGACCCAGGTGCTCAACTGCTCTTGCCCGTTTTTTGAGCAGGAGACCACAGGGTGATCAGTATGGAAATGATGGGCAAAATTCGGCGGATGTATTTCCGCGACCAGCTGTCGCTGCATAAGATAACCAAGCGCACGGGGTTGTCGCGCAATACGATCCGCAAACGGATCAGAGCGCCTGAAGCGACCCAGCCGGTGTATCAGCGACGCGCTTTGTTCAACAAGCTCAGTCCGTTTCACGCCACGCTGGAGCAGGCACTAAAAGCCGATGCGCTGCGTCCCAAGTCGCAGCGGCGTACCGCCAAAGCACTGTTAGCGCAGATCCGCGCAGAGGGCTACGACGGCGGTTACAGCCAACTCACTGCCTTTATCCGCGCCTGGCGCGGGCAGCAGGGCAAGAGTTTACGAGCCTTCGTGCCGCTGAGCTTTGCACTTGGCGAGGCGTTCCAGTTTGACTGGAGCGAGGAAGGTCTGCTGATTGGCGGTATTTATCGGCGCATGCAGGTGGCGCACCTGAAGCTGTGTGCCAGTCGCGCGTCCTGGCTGGTGGCTTACCCCAGCCAAGGCCACGAGATGCTCTTCGATGCTCATACCCGTTCCTTCGCGGCCTTGGGTGGGGTGCCACGCCGGGACATCTACGACAACATGAAAACTGCCGTCGACCGGGTCAACAAGGGTAAAGGACGCACGGTCAATGCCCGCTTCTCGGTGATGTGCGCGCACTACCTGTTCGATCCCGACTTCTGCAACGTCGCTTCGGGCTGGGAAAAAGGCATCGTCGAGAAGAACGTGCAGGACAGCCGACGACGTATCTGTCAGGAGGTGCAGGGCGAGCATTTCTCCAGCTACGAGGCGCTCAATGCCTGGCTGGGGCAGCGCTGCCGGGCACTCTGGTGCGAGTTGCAGCACCCGCAGTATCACGGTCTCAGCGTGGCTGAGGTGCTGGAACTGGAGCAGGCGGAGTTGATGCCGATGCCGGCGCCCTTCGACGGTTATGTCGAGAAGGCCGTGCGCGTTTCCAGCACCGCCTTGGTCAGCCTGGGACGCAACCGTTACTCCGTACCTTGCGAGTTCGCCGGACGCTGAGTCAGCAGCCGTCTGTATCCGACGCGGGTCGACCTGGCGGCCGATGATGCCGTGATTGCCAGCCATGCTCGCCTGCTGGATCGTGACCAGGTCAGCTATGACTGGCAGCACTACCTACCGCTGATCGAGCGAAAACCGGGGGCACTGCGTAATGGTGCGCCTTTCGCGGATTTGCCCAGGCCACTGCGCCAACTTCGTCATGGGCTGGCGCGGCATGCCGGCGGTGACCGGATCATGTCCCAAGTGCTGGCCGCCGTGCCGGTCGCAGGATTGGAGGCGGTGCTGGTCGCTGTCGAGTTGGTGCTGGAAAGTGGCGTCCTGAGCGCCGAGCACATCCTCAATATCGTCGAGCGTCTGACCGCAGCAGCGCCACCGGCCACAGTGGAAAACCGCCTGCCACTTAAGGAAGCGCCACTCGCCAACCCAGCGCGCTACGACCGCCTGCGGGTGGCCAAGGAGCGCGGCCATGCGTGATCTTCTGGCGGAACTCAAGGAGCTACGCCTACACGGCATGGCCACTGCCTGGGCGGAGCTGAGCACGCAGGATGGAGCTGCTATCTCCTCCTCCCGATGGTTGCTCGAACACCTGCTCCAACAGGAGCACGATGACCGCGCCATGCGCTCGGTGCGTCATCAACTGAGCATGGCCAAGCTACCCATGCACCGTGATCTGGCCGGTTTCGACTTCGCAGCGTCCTGCGCTGACGCCCGTCTGATCAGGGAACTGGCCCGCCTGGACTTCACTGACAACGCACAGAACGTAGTGCTTATCGGTGGCCCAGGCACTGGCAAGACTCACCTGGCCACGGCACTGGCAATATCTGGCATCACCCTGCACGGTAAGCGTGTGCGTTTCTACTCCACGGTAGACTTGGTCAATCTGCTGGAGCGAGAGAAGCACGACGGCAAGGCCGGACGCATCGCCCAAGCCCTGCTACGCATGGATCTGGTGATTCTCGATGAGCTGGGCTACCTGCCGTTCAGCCAGGCCGGCGGGGCGCTGCTGTTTCATCTGCTGTCCAAACTCTACGAACACACCAGCGTGGAGATCACCACCAACCTCAGCTTCGCCGAATGGTCGAGCGTATTCGGCGACGCCAAGCTGACCACGGCCTTGCTGGATCGCCTCACGCACCACTGCCACATCATCGAAACGGGCAACGAGTCTTACCGCCTGGAACACAGCAGCCTGGTCGCTCAAGCCAAGATCAAATCACGCGAACGCTCGCGCAAGGGGGCTCAGGAAACAGAAGACAACGAACCATTCTGAGGAGCGAGAAACAGGCCTGCCGGGGCTGCATATCCGGCAGGCCATTCAGTGTTGGGTCTTTCTGGCAATGCACAGCGAGAACACATCAGCGGCTAAACTTATCCACAATTGCTGAGGCTAAAAACAGCAATCTGCCCTGGGTCAATTTTCAATCGGCAGGGTGGGTCAGTTTTCGGTCGGCGCCAACACCCAGCAAGCACGGAGGCTGTTGTATGCGGATACGCCATCTGCGCTATTTTCTGGTCGTCGCCGAAGAACTGAGCTTCTCGCGGGCTGCAGCCCGAGTTCATATCGACCCCCCCCTGTCGCGGGCCATCAGAGAGTTGGAGTCGGGGTTGGGGGTCAGCTTATTCCAACGCACGAAGGCAGGCATGCACCTGACCTGGGCCGGTGAAGTCTTCCGGGATGAAGCACGACGCATACTCAGCCTGGTGGAAGACGCGCAGAGTCGTGTCCGTGCGGCGGAGAAAGGCTACCGCGGCCGGCTGCGCATCGGAACCATTGCTCGAAGTTCCAGCAAACCCTTCTCCAAAAACTGTCGTACAGCCTCGTCCACAAGGCGCCCCTGTGTGATCTTCGAGCCAACGCCACCAATCACGATCTGCGGGTAGCGGACCAGCTCCACAGGGATAGCCCAGAGCGTTTCGTTGAGCTGTTGCTGAGCGCGGACGCCGCCAGTGAATGCCGGAGAGGCGGTGAAGGTGAGGACGGGCTTGCCCTTGAGTACTGACTTACCATGCGGGCGAGAGAGCCAATCAAGAGCAATCCGCCCACGCCGAACGCCCGAGATATTTCCGCTCCTGGAATTGGCTCAGGCAGTAAAGCTCCCTCGGCAGGTGCTTGCTCAGCACTCCTCAAGTCGACGCCCGACGAATTAGTGGCGCACCAAATTCAATTACCTCCGCAGACGCACCTGCTCTTTCATCTAGCACTGGCACACCATCGATGCGAATAGTTAGGTGCATTCGAGCTGCTTTCACCTCCCCCTGCTCCAGCAGATCGAGGCGATCAGCCCAGTCCTGCATCATCTTCCTGCGAGGTTCCACATACAAGGCGTGGTTGTAGGTCGCACTGACCTTGTTGGGATCCGCGTGAGAGAGCTGGGCATCCACCCAGACTCTGGGATAGCCGATTTCATTAAGTGCAGTAGAGAGCGTGCCACGAATGCCGTGGCCTGTAAGCAAGCCCTCGTAGCCCATACGCTTGAGTGCTCCGTTCAGTGTGTTCTCGCTAATGCGTTCTTTCAGCTCGCTACGGTGGACCAGCAGGTAACGCTGGGCAGGTTTGACCCGCCCCAGTAACTGACGCACGATCTCGATCGCCTGAATCGACAACGGCACGATATAGGCTGGAATATCCTGCGGCCGCTGACCACGCTTGCGCATGCCGTCCTGCAGTTGCTTGACCACTTCGGGCGGAATGATCCATAGGCCACGCTCCAGATCGAATTGATCCGGCGTCGCCAGGCGCAATTCGCCGGTGCGTACACCCGTCAGCAGCAACAAACGGATGCCGAGCTGCGTGGTCATCATGCCCCTATAGCGACGTAGCTTGTACAGCAGCTCAGGCAACTCGTGCAGACGCAGAAAGGGGTTGTTGACCACTGGCGGTTTGGGAACCGCGACCACATCCAGATCCGATGCGGGATTGCTCTCCACCCCTTCGACTTTCACCATGGCAAAGCGGAACAAGTGCCTGAGCCAGGTGCGCACCTTTTCCGCGGTGGTTAATGCCCGACGCTGCTCGATGCGAGCCAGTACGGCTAGGAGATCGGGGCGACGGATATCATGGATGGCGATGCCGCCCAAGGCAGGAAGCACGTCTTTGTCGAAGATGCGCTGGATCTGCGACAGCGTGCTCTGCCGTCCCTCCTTGAGCTCCAGCCTGCGGTGCGCGAGCCACTGCAGGTACACCACCTTGAAGCTGTTCTCGCTCGCCAAACGAACAGCACGGAGCTTGTGCTTGCGGTCTAGCTTGGGGTTGACGCCTTTAGCGGCCAAAGCACGGGCCTCATCACGCAACGCGCGCGCCTCCCGCAGGCTAACCGACGGATAGGTGCCCAGGGACATCCGCTTCTGCTTGGCAGCCCAGTAGTACCTGAAGTGCCACGATTTGCCGCCCTTGGCGGATACCGCCAAAGAAAGGCCATCAAAGTCAGGGAGGGTATAGTCTTTGCCAGTCGGGCGGGCCTGCCGGACGGCGACGTCTGTAAGTGCCATGAGCCAACTCCTGAGCAAGAGTCAGGACCCGATGCTTACCTCGCCGACCGCACTCCTCCAGCAACAATCCGGAAACCACAGTCCCCGTAAAGGTGGACTCAAAAATGGACTTAATCACCCCGGCTGGGGGCAGATTCCGGTAGATATCGCTGGAACGAAAAAAGGGCCGAAAGGCCCTCATTTCAACGACTTACAGACTTTGGTGGACGCCTGTAGATCTTAATCTGGAGCGGGAAACGAGACTCGAACTCGCGACCCCGACCTTGGCAAGGTCGTGCTCTACCAACTGAGCTATTCCCGCTTGTCTTGTCGACGGGCGCCATTCTATAGAATCGAATCGCCGCGTCAACCCTTTGATTCAAAAATAATTATTTCTTCTCGGAGGTGGTGCTGAGGTGCGGCCAGGCGGCCAACAGGTACTGCAGCATCGACCACAAAGTCAGCACGGCAGCGATGATCAGCAAGGCATATCCGAGGATCACCCAGACGGTGAACTGAGGTGGATTGGCCAGCAGAATCACCAAGGCCACCATCTGTGCCGCAGTTTTCCATTTGCCGAGATTGGACACTGCCACGTGTGCACGAGCCCCAAGCTCGGCCATCCATTCACGCAATGCCGACACCACGATCTCGCGACCGATGATGGTCGCCGACGCCAGCGTCAGCCAGAGATTGGAGTGTTCGGCCGTCAACAGCACCAGAGCCACCGCCACCATCAATTTGTCAGCAACCGGATCGAGGAAGGCGCCAAAAGGCGTGCCCTGCTCCCAGCGACGGGCCAGATAACCGTCGAGCCAGTCGGTCACGGCGGCAATGGCGAACACTGCGCTGGCGGCCCAGTAGCTCCAGGAGAACGGCAGGTAGAACAGCAGGATGAAAACCGGAATCAGCAGAACCCGGAGCACGGTAAGCAAGTTGGGGATATTCATCGGCACAACTAGGCTGCGAGGTGAACGGGCATTCTACTCGCTGTGCAGGGTGGCATAAATCAACTCTGCGAGCTTTTTGCTGATTCCCGGCGCTTTGGCGATTTCCTCGGCGCTGGCGCGGGACAGTTCCTGCAGCCCGCCGAAGTGATTGAGCAGCTCGCGCCGCCGCTTGGGACCGATACCGGCCACCTCTTCCAGCGTCGAGGTACGACGGGCCTTGGCGCGTCGCGCACGGTGTCCGGTAATGGCGAAGCGGTGCGACTCGTCGCGAATCTGCTGGATCAGATGGAGCGCGGGAGAATTGCCCGGCAAGGTGAACTCATGCTCGGCATCGTTCAGGTAGAGCACCTCGAGGCCCGGCTTGCGCGTCGTGCCCTTGGCCACGCCGAGCAGAATCAGGTCCGGCACCGCCAGCTCCTGCAGCACCTCCCGCGCCATGGCCAGTTGCCCTTTGCCGCCGTCCACCAGCAGTACATCGGGCAGCTTGCCCTCGCCGTCCTTGATCTTGCTGAAACGCCGTGTCAGCGCCTGGTGCATCGCCGCGTAGTCATCACCGGGCGTGACGCCTTCGATGTTGAAGCGGCGATAGTCGGACTTCAGCGGCCCTTCGGGACCGAATACCACGCAGGAGGCGACCGTCGCTTCGCCGCTGGAATGGCTGATATCGAAGCATTCCATGCGCTGCGGCGGCTCATCCATTTCCAGTACGGTGGCCAACGCCTCGAAGCGCTCGGCCAAATGCTGCCGGTTGGCCAGGCGCGCCGCCAGCGCCTGTTCGGCGTTGGTAACGGCCAGCTGTTGCCAGCGAGCCCGGGTGCCGCGCACGCGCAGGCTGATACTGAGGCTGCGCCCACGCAGCGACTCGACCGCTTCGATCAAGGTGGCGAAGTCTTCATGCTGAACGTTGACGATCAGCTCGCTCGGCAGGTCGCGCTCGGCATTGCCGAGGTAGTACTGGGCGAGGAAGGCCATCAGAACCTCGCCCCCCTCTTCCTCTATCGCCACCTGCGGGAAGAAGTTCTTGCTGCCCAGCACGCGGCCGCCGCGCACGCTGATCAGGTGTACGCAGGCGCCACCGGGGTTGAGCAAGACCGCAACCACGTCGACGTCGCCGCTGCCGCCTTCCATGCTCTGCTGGTCCTGCACGCGGCGCAGCATGGAAATCTGATCACGCAGTTCAGCGGCGCGCTCGAACTCCAGGGCCATGGAGGCCTTTTCCATGCTGGCCGACAACTCTTCGCTGAGCGCATTGCTGCGCCCTTCGAGAAACATCACCGAATGGCGCACGTCCTCTGCGTACTCTTCCGGGCTGACCAGGCCGACGCAGGGCCCCTTGCAGCGCTTGATCTGGTACTGCAGGCAGGGCCGCGTGCGGTTCCGGTAATAGCTGTCTTCGCACTGGCGAACGAGAAAGGTCTTCTGCAGCAGGCTCAGGCTTTCGCGAATCGCCAGCGCGCTGGGATAGGGGCCGAAATAGCGCCCCTTGGCCTTCTTGGCGCCACGGTGAATGCCCAGTCGGGGGAATTCACCGTCAGACAGGAACACGTAGGGATAGGACTTATCGTCGCGCAGCAGGATGTTGTATGGCGGCCGCCATTCCTTGATCAGCGTCTGCTCGAGCAGCAGCGCCTCGGTCTCGTTGGCGGTGATGGTGGTTTCGACTTGCGCGATACGCGCGACCAGCGCGGCCGTCTTGGGTGCCTGACCGGTCTTGCGAAAGTAACTGGAAAGACGCTTCTTGAGATTCTTCGCCTTGCCCACGTAGAGCAAACGGGCCTCGGCGTCGAACATGCGATAGACGCCCGGGCGACCGCTGCAGGTCGCCAGGAAGGCGCTCGAATCGAAGGAAACGGACATCTTCAGCTGACGGCGTCGACCATGCCGTGGCGTACCGCAAGCAGGGCCAGCTCGACGTCGCTGGTAATGGAGAGTTTCTCGAAGATGCGGTAGCGATAGGTATTGACCGTCTTCGGCGACAGGCACAGCTTGTCGGAGATGTTCTGTACCTTGTGGCAGTTGGCGATCATCAACGCGATCTGGATTTCGCGCTCGGACAGAAGATCGAACGGCGAGCCTTTGCTCTGCGGCTGGAAGGACTTCAGTGCCAATTGCTGGGCAATCTGCGGATCGATATAACGCTGACCGGCGAAGACCAGGCGAATGGCCTGGACCATCTCATCCAGCGCCGCGCCCTTGGTCAGATAGCCGGCAGCACCTGCCTGCAGCAGACGCGTCGGGAAAGGATCTTCCTCGCACACGGTCACGGCGACGACCTTGATGTCGGGGTGGCTGCGCATCAGCTTGCGGGTGGCTTCCAGGCCGCCGATGCCGGGCATCTTGACGTCCATCAGAACGACATCGGGCTTGAGCTCGCGCACCTTGAGCAGGGCTTCTTCCCCGCTGCAGGCTTCGCCTACCACTTGCAGACCATCGATATCAGCCAGCATGCGGGTGATGCCCGTGCGAACCAGATCGTGATCGTCGACCACCAGGACCCTAATCAATCGCCACCTCGTTGCACCTAGTCAGCCACCGTGCAGCGACGGTGAGATTGAACTTGCCGGTCACCTTAGCAAAAAGCCAGGGCCTGACCTAGCTTGGCGCACGGCAGTCAAAAAGCAAGCGCCAGATTAAGGTCAGAAATCGCGTCAAGGCAATATGGAGAATTGGCGGAAGCGGTGAGATTCGAACTCACGGATAGTTGCCCATCGACGGTTTTCAAGACCGTTGCCTTAAACCACTCGGCCACGCTTCCAAACGCTGAGTGCAGAGGATGAGATTTGAACCTCCGCTGCAGTGCGGGCGGCAATCTTACCGGAACGCAACACACTGTCAAACTCTATGCCTTGGCACGAAGTGCTGCTCTGTTATGATCCGCCTCAAGTCGAATAACGGAACCCTTGTGCCACAGGAGCGTTGCCATGCAAGAGCGAGACTACGTACTAAATCATTCGCAGGCTGACCAGCTGGAAGTCAGCAAGGTGCTGCGCAACACCTACGGCCTGCTGGCCATCACCCTGGCCTTCAGCGGCCTGGTCGCTTTCCTCAGCCAACGCGCCAACGTGCCGTACCCGAACTTCTTCGTGGTGCTGATCGGCTTCTACGGCCTGTTCTTCCTCACCTACAAGCTGCGTAACTCGGCCTGGGGTCTGGTTTCCACCTTCGCCCTGACCGGTTTCATGGGCTTCACCCTCGGCCCGATCCTCAACCGTTACCTGGGCATGGCCAACGGTGCGGAGGTGATCAGCTCGGCGTTCTCCATGACCGCGCTGGTGTTCTTCGGTCTGTCCGCCTACGTGCTGACCACCCGCAAGGACATGAGCTTCCTCAGCGGCTTCATCACTGCCGGCTTCTTCGTCCTGCTCGCCGCCGTCCTGGCCAGCTTCTTCTTCCAGATCAGCGGTCTGCATCTGGCGATCAGCGCCGGCTTCGTGCTGTTCTCCTCGGTCTGCATCCTGTTCCAGACCAGCGCCATCATCCACGGCGGTGAGCGCAACTACATCATGGCCACCATCAGCCTGTACGTGTCGATCTACAACCTGTTCGTCAGCCTGCTGCAGATCTTCGGCATCATGGGCGGCGACGACTGATAGCGTTTCGTCCCCCTTCGAGCCCGCTTCGGCGGGCTTTTTCTTGCCCGCCTGCTTTGCCTCGCTGCAGTGATTCTTTGTTTGCCGGACACCCTGGCCTTATCATTGCCCCAGTTTTGCCTCGCCGGACGCCCCATGAAATTTGCCATCGCCCTGTTCGCTGCTCCTCATCTGCCTGCCTCGCGACGCGCGCTGCGTTTTGCCCAGGCGGCGCTGGACGGCGGCCACGAGATCGTTCGGCTGTTCTTCTACCAGGACGGCGTGCACAGCGCTGCCAGCAATGTCGTGAGCCCGCAGGACGAGCTGGACCTGCCCCGAGAGTGGCGCGAATTCGTCACGACCAATGGGCTCGATGCCGTGGTGTGCATCGCTGCCGCCCTGCGGCGTGGCGTACTCAACGCCGAAGAGGCGCAGCGCTATACCCGCCCGGCGGCCAATCTGCAGGCCCCTTGGGAGCTTTCCGGCCTCGGCCAATTGCATGAAGCGGCGCAACAGGCCGACCGCCTGATCTGCTTCGGAGGCCACTGAATGAGCAAGTCGCTGTTGATCATCAGCCGCCAGGCGCCCTGGAGCGGCCCCGGCGCCCGCGAGGCACTGGACATCGCCTTGGCCGGCGGCGCCTTCGACCTGCCCATCGGCATGCTGTTTCTCGACGATGGCGTGTTCCAGCTGAGCACGCGCCAGCAGCCCGGCAATCTGCAGCAGAAGGACCTCGGCGCCAATCTGCAGGCCCTGCCGATGTTCGGCGTGGAGGATCTTTACGCCAGCCAGCGCAGCCTGGCCGAGCGCGGACTTGATACCGCCGAACTGAACATCTCGGTACAGCGCCTCGACGACAGCGCGCTGACCGCCCTCCTCGATCGTTACGACCAGGTGATCACCCTCTGATGGCCACCCTGCATATCCTTTCCCACTCGCCGTTCGCCGACAGCCGCCTGGCCAGTTGCCTGCGCCTGCTCGGTGCCAACGACGCGCTGCTGCTCAGCGGCGATGCGGTCTACGCCCTGCAGCCCGACACCGCCAACCTGCAGGCGCTGCAGCTGATACCCGCCAGCGTCGCGCTCTACGCCCTGGACGAGGACCTCGCCGCACGCGGCCTGCAGGCGCCCGAGCGCGTGAGCGCCGTGGATTACCCGGCGCTCGTCGAGCTGTGCACCCGCTACGCCAAGGTCAACAGTTGGCTATGAGCACGCTCAACGTCGCCGGACGCGAAATCGCTCTGGACAAGGATGGCTACCTGGCCGATCTGCAGGACTGGTCACACCCGGTTGCCGAAGCGCTGGCCGCCGCCGAAGAGCTGCAGCTGAGCGACGAGCACTGGGAAATTCTCGACCTGCTGCGCGCCTTCTACGATGAGTTCCAGTTGTCGCCGGCCAATCGCCCCCTGATCAAGTACGTGGCGCTCAAGCTCGGCCCGGACAAGGGCAACAGCCTGCACCTCAACCGCCTATTCAAGGGCACGCCCGCCAAACTCGCCGCCAAGCTCGCCGGCCTGCCGAAACCGACCAACTGCCTATGAACCTGATCACGCCCGCCGAACATCCCTTCGCCCAGTTCGTGCGCATTCTCGGCAAGGGCAAACGCGGCGCCCGCGGCCTGACCCGCGAGGAAGCCCGCGAAGCCATGGGCCTGCTGCTCGACGGCAAGGTCGAGGACACCCAGCTCGGCGCTTTCCTGATGCTGCTGCGGCACAAGGAGGAAAGCGCGGAGGAGCTCGCCGGCTTTACCGAAGCCATCCGCTCACGACTGGCCGCACCCGGCATCAGGGTCGATCTGGACTGGCCCAGCTATGCCGGCAAGAAGCGTCACCTGCCCTGGTACCTGCTGGCGGCCAAGGCGCTGGCCGCCAGCGGCGTGCGCATCTTCATGCACGGCGGTGGCGCGCATACCACCGGGCGCCTGTATAGCGAGCAGCTGCTGACCGCCCTGGATATCCCCTGTTGCCGCGACTGGCGGAGCGTGGCAACGGCAATCGATCGACATGGTCTGGCCTACAGCTACCTGGGCGACTGGATGCCGGCACTGCAACGCATGATCGATCTGCGCAACACGCTGGGCCTGCGCTCGCCGATTCACTCCCTGGCGCGCGTCATCAACCCGCTGGGGGCCAGTTGCGGGCTGCAGAGCATCTTCCATCCTGGCTACCAGGCCGTGCACCGCGAAGCCAGCCGCCTGCTCGGCGACCCTGCCATCGTCATCAAGGGCGAAGGCGGCGAGATCGAGGTCAACCCGGACGTGGCCTGCCACCTGTACGGCACCCGCGATGGCGAGGACTGGGACGAGGAATGGCCGGCGCTTTCGGCGCAGCGCCACGTCAAACCGGAGCAGCTCGACCCGACCGTCCTGAGCGCGTTCTGGCGCGGCGAACGCGAGGATGCCTACGGCCAGCTGGCCGTCGTTGCCACCATGGCCGTCGCGTTGCGAGGGCTGGGCATACCGCGCGAGCAGGCTTTCGAACAGGCCCGGCAGCGCTGGGACGCACGCTTTCAATCTAGCCAGTCGATGGGTTAAGCCAGCTTTTTCCACCTTTTAATCGAGCTCACAGCGCTAGACTCCAGGTTCACTCAAGAACGGAGGCAAGCGTTATGGGTTTGCTGATCGATGGACGCTGGCACGACCAGTGGTATGACACCGGCGACAGTGGCCGCTTCCAGCGCGAAAGCGCACAACGCCGCAACTGGGTAACCGCCGACGGCAGCGCCGGCCCAAGTGGCGACGGCGGTTTCAAGGCCGAAGCCGGGCGCTATCACCTGTACGTCTCGCTGGCCTGCCCCTGGGCTCACCGTACCCTGATTCTGCGCAAGCTCAAGGGTCTGGAATCCTTGATCGACGTATCCGTGGTCAGTTGGCTGATGCGCGAGCACGGCTGGACCTTCGACCGCAATTTCGGCTCCAGTGGCGACCGTCTCGACAACCTCAGCTACATGCACCAGCGCTACACGGCCGACGATCCCCACTACAGCGGCCGCGTCACCGTGCCGACACTCTGGGACACACAGAGCGGCGGTATCGTCAGCAACGAGTCGGCGGAAATCATCCGCATGTTCAACAGCGCCTTCGACGGCCTGACCGGCAATGACCTGGACTTCTACCCAGAGCCGCTACGCGAACGTATCGACCAGCTCAACGAGCGTATCTACCCAGCGGTGAACAATGGCGTCTACCGCGCCGGCTTCGCCACCACCCAGGAAGCCTACGAAGAAGCCTTCGACGAGCTGTTCGCCATGCTCGATGAGCTGGAAGCACTTTTGGACAGCAATCGCTATCTGGCCGGTGAATACCTGACCGAGGCCGACATCCGCCTGTTCACCACGCTGATCCGCTTCGACGCCGTCTACCACGGCCACTTCAAGTGCAACCTGCGGCGCATCGAGGACTATCCGAACCTGTCCAACTGGCTGCGCGAGCTGTATCAGTGGCCGGGGATCGCCGAGACGGTGGACTTCACCCATATCAAATCGCACTACTACGCCAGCCACGCCACCATCAACCCGACCGGGGTGATCCCCAAGGGGCCGCAGCAGGATTTCACCCGCGCGCATGACCGCCAGCGCCTGCCGGGCAAGGGTGTATTCAAGCGTTGATAGCGATGACGGAAGCCTCGCAAGAGGCTTCCGTCGTGATGCGTCAGAGGCTGCCCTGAGCGCCTTCGAACCAGGCCAGCTTGTCCCGCAGGGTGACTACTTCTCCGACTATCACCAGGGTGGGCGCATGCACTTCGTGCTGCGCTAGCAGCTGCGGCAGGGTTTCCAGGGTGCCGGTGAAGACCCGCTGATTCTGCGTGGTGCCCTGCTGCACCAGCGCCGCGGGCGTTGCACGCGAGCGGCCGTGCGCGATCAATTGCTCGCAGATGCCGGATAACCCGACCAGGCCCATGTAGAACACCAGCGTCTGCCCAGGCGCCACCAGATCCTTCCAGGGCAGGTTGCTGCTGCCGTCCTTGAGGTGACCGGTGACGAAACGCACCGACTGCGCATGATCGCGATGGGTCAGCGGAATCCCGGCATAGGCCGCGCAACCGGAGGCCGCGGTAATACCCGGCACCACTTGGAACGGAATATCCTCGGCGGCCAGCTGCTCGATCTCTTCGCCACCGCGGCCGAAGATGAACGGATCGCCCCCTTTCAGGCGCAGCACGCGCTTGCCCTGACGCGCCAGGTCGATCAGCAGCTGGTTGATCTGCTCCTGCGGTACGGCATGATCGGCGCGGCGCTTGCCGACGTAGATGCGCTCGGCATCGCGCCGGCACAGCTCGATGATGGCCGGCGCCACCAGGCGGTCGTAGAGCACCACATCGGCTTGCTGCATCAGGCGCAGGGCGCGAAAGGTCAGCAGATCGGGATCGCCCGGGCCGGCGCCGACCAGATAGACCTCGCCCAGCGCACGTGGCGCCGCACCGGCCAGACGTTCCTCCAGCAGGCGCTCGCCCTCTTCCGGCTTGCCGGCAAACACGCTCTCGGCGATCTGCCCCTGAAAGACGTCCTCCCAGAACACCCGACGTTGCTGTACGTCGGGAAACAGCTGCTTGACCCGATCACGGAAGCGCTTGCCCAGGTTGGCCAGCTGGCCATAGGTGGCCGGAATCCAGGTTTCGATCTTGGCGCGGATCAGCCTGGCCAGCACCGGCGCATCGCCGCCGCTGCTGACCGCGACGATCAGCGGCGAGCGATCGACGATGGCCGGGAAGATCACGCTGCACAGTGCCGGCGCGTCCACCACGTTGACCGGAATGCCCTGCGCCTGAGCCTCGGCAGAAATACGTGCGTTGAGCGGCTCGTCATCGGTGGCGGCGATGACCAGGGCAACGCCCTGCAGATCGCTGCTGGCATAGCCGCGCAGGCAAATGCCGTCGGCCCCGGCCAGTTCTTGCAACTCGCTGCGAATCTCCGGCGCAACGACGCGCAGACGCGCGCCGGCATCGCTCAGCAGGCGCGCCTTGCGCAGCGCGACCTCGCCACCGCCGATAACCAGTACCGGGCGACCCTGCAGCTTGTGGAACAGCGGAAGGAATTGCATCAATCAGCCTCGCAGGAGGACGTCCGTAGGGTGCGCCGCGCGCACCAACCTACGATGGAGGGCCTTGGTACGCACGGCGCACCCTACGCGCGGCGATCATCGCCAGGCCAAAAACGGGGCGGCCATTGCCACCCCGTATTCTGCACCGCGATCACCGGCTTAGCCGATCACCTCGATACCGCCCATATAGGGCTTGAGCACCTCGGGCACGCGGATGCTGCCGTCGGCCTGCTGGTAGTTCTCCAGCACGGCCACCAGGGTACGACCCACCGCCAGGCCGGAGCCGTTGAGGGTGTGCACCAGCTCCGGCTTGCCGGTTTCCGGGTTGCGGTAACGCGCCTGCATGCGGCGCGCCTGGAAGTCGCCACAGTTGGAGCAGGAGGAAATCTCGCGGTACTTGTCCTGGCTCGGCACCCAGACTTCCAGGTCGTAGGTCTTCACCGCGGAGAAGCCCATGTCGCCGGTGCACAGCGCCAGCTTGCGGTACGGCAGCTCGAGCAGTTGCAGCACACGCTCGGCGTTGGCAGTCATACCCTCCAGCGCCTCGAAGGACTCGGACGGCTCGACGATCTGCACCATCTCCACCTTGTCGAACTGGTGCTGGCGGATCATGCCGCGGGTGTCGCGACCGGAGGCGCCCGCCTCGCTGCGGAAGCACGGGGTATGGGCGACGAACTTCAGCGGCAGCTGCTTGGCATCGAGAATTTCACCGGCGACGATATTGGTCAGCGAGACTTCGGCAGTCGGGATCAGGTACAGATCGGCCTGGTCTTCACGACGGATCTTGAACAGGTCTTCCTCGAACTTCGGCAGCTGGCCGGTGCCCTGCAGTGCCGGGGCCTGCACCAGATACGGTGTGTAGGCCTCTTCGTAGCCGTGTTCGCCGGTGTGCAGGTTGATCATGAACTGCGCCAGGGCGCGATGCAGGCGGGCGATGGGGCCGCGCAGCAGAGCGAAACGCGCGCCGGACAGTTTGGCGGCGGTCTCGAAGTCCAGCCAGCCGTGCTGCTCGCCGAGGGCGACGTGATCCTTGATTTCGAAATCGAAGCTGCGCGGGGTGCCCCAGCGCGCCACCTCGACGTTGCCGTCCTCATCCGCGCCGACCGGCACGGACTCGTGCGGCAGGTTGGGGATGTTCAGCAGCAGGTTGTCCAGCTCGTTCTGGATGGCGTCCAGCTCGCGCTTGCCGGCTTCCAGATCGCTGCCCATCTGATCGACTTCCGCCAGCAGCGGTGCGATGTCCTCACCGCGCGCCTTGGCCTGGCCGATCGACTTGGAACGGCTGTTACGCTCGGCCTGCAGTTGCTCGGTGCGCACCTGCACCGACTTGCGCTGACTCTCCAGGGCCTCGAAGCGGGCGACGTCGAGGGCGAAGCCACGGGTAGCGAGGCGCTCGGCGATTTCGGTGAGTTGCGTGCGGACAAGTTTGGAATCGAGCATGTTCGGGTCTCAGGACAACGACGAAATGGTGATGGCCAGCAGTGTGGCGCGGGTTGTGGAGTGTAAAGCCTTAGCGGGTCAGGATGCCAATCGAGCCAGGGTCAGTCCTGCCCAGGCCGCCAGCAGACCGCCAAGGATGCTGAATGCCAGATAGCAGAAGGCTTCCACGGCGCGCCCGCCTTCCATCAGCTTGATGATTTCCAGACTGAAGGACGAAAAGGTGGTGAAACCGCCCAGCACACCGGTAATCAGGCCGGTACGCAGCTCCAGAGGCAGATCGCTGCGGGCCAGGAACAGGCCGGATAACAGGCCAATCAACAGGCAGCCAATGATGTTCGCGGCGAAGGTTCCCAGGTAGAAGTGCCGTGGCCAGTTGGCAGCGACCCAGCTCGCCAGCAGAAAGCGCATGACGGAGCCTGCCGCGCCCCCTGCGGCCACGGCGAGTGCAACGCGGATCATCATTTTCTTCTCTGCCTCGGGCTGCTGGCGTCCAGATTGCGCAGGTGCTGCAGTTTGTCGCGAATCTTCAGCTCCAGGCCGCGCGGCACCGGAACGTAGTACTGGCGCGGCTCCAGGGCTTCGGGAAAGTAGTCCTCGCCAGCGGCGTAGGCATCCGGCTCGTCATGGGCGTAGCGGTACTCCTCACCATAGCCAAGCTGCTTCATCAGCTTGGTCGGCGCATTGCGCAGGTGCAGCGGCACCTCCTGCGAGCCCTGCTCGGCGGCATCGCGCATGGCCGCCTTGAAGGCCATGTACAACGCGTTGCTCTTCGGCGCGCAGGCCAGATAGACAATGGCCTGAGCCACCGCCAGCTCGCCCTCGGGGCTGCCCAGACGCTCCTGCACATCCCAGGCGTTGAGGCACAGGGTCAGGGCGCGCGGGTCGGCGTTGCCGATGTCCTCGCTGGCCATGCGCACCACGCGCCGGGCGATATAGAGCGGGTCGCAGCCGCCATCGAGCATGCGTGCGTACCAGTACAGCGCGCCGTCCGGATTGGAACCGCGTACCGACTTGTGCAGGGCGGAAATCTGGTCATAGAACGCCTCACCGCCCTTGTCGAAGCGGCGGCGGCTGTCGCCCAGCAGGTTCTGCAGCAGCTCGACGCCGATTTCGCCACCGTCCTCGGCCAGGTCGGCGGCATTCTCGAGGAAGTTGAGCAAACGACGGCCGTCGCCATCCGCGGCAGCCAGAAGGATCTGAAAGGCCTCGTCCGGCAGGCTGAGATGGCGCTCGCCCAGGCCTTTCGGATCGGTCAAGGCGCGATTGACCAGCTTGCGCATCGCCGCCTCGTCCAGGCTTTTCAGCACATAGACGCGGGCGCGCGACAGCAGCGCGTTGTTCAGTTCGAACGAGGGGTTTTCCGTGGTGGCGCCGATGAAGATCAGCGTGCCGTCTTCCACATAGGGCAGAAAGGCGTCCTGCTGACTCTTGTTGAAGCGGTGCACCTCGTCGACGAAGAGGATGGTGCGCCGACCGTACTGGGCGGCGTGCTGCTGGGCGACCTCGACGGCCTGGCGAATCTCCTTGACCCCCGAAAGCACGGCCGAGATGGTCTCGAAATGCGCATCGGTGACCTTGGCCAGCAGGCGCGCCAGGGTGGTCTTGCCCACGCCGGGCGGCCCCCAGAAGATCATCGAATGCAGCGCGCCCTGCTCCAGCGCCTCACGCAGCGGCTTGCCCGGCGCCAGCACGTGCTCCTGCCCGACGTACTCGTCCAGGCTGGTGGCACGCAAACGCGCAGCCAGAGGCTGCGCGACGGGTTGGCGGCCGAACAGATCCACGGCTTACTCCTGGATGACGTCTGCGCCTTCCGGAATGTCGAAGGTGAACAGATGGTCTTCCACCGGCTCGTTCATCTTCACATTGAGGAACAGGATGTTGGTGCGCTGGCCGATGCTGTCGATCAGTTGCATGTCGTTGAGCATGCGATTGCGGAACGACAGGCGCAGGCTGTCGAACAGGCTGTCCTTGGCCTTGGGCTTGAGGATGAAGTCGACCACGCTGCCGCCTTCCTTGTAGTCGATCTCGAAGTTCTCGCGAATCTGCGACACGTCGCCGGACAGCAGCAGCGCCGGCGTATGAGTCAGGCGCTGATCGAGGCTCTGGATGGTCACCTGCTCCAGGTCCGGGTCGTACAGCCAGACCTTCTGGCCGTTGGAGACCAGCAGCTGCTCCATGGGCTCATCGGTGTGCCAGCGGAACAGGCCCGGACGCTTGAGCACCAGTTGCCCGGCGGTCTCCTGCAGCTGCGTGCCGCTGGCGTCGAGGGTCAGTTGGGAGAAACGCGCGCTGATGGTCTGCGCCTGGCTGAGCAGCTCGGTCAGGCGCTTGGTGGCCGCCTCTTCGTCGGCCTGGGCGGTCAGCAGGGTAAAACTCAGAGCAGCCAGCATCAGCAGGCGAATAACACGCATATAAACCCCTTGAGTCGTATGAGAATGGCGAGGCGACTCCGTACCTCGCACTGCTCGGCAGCACCTGAGCCGCCGTGAATCCTGTAGACCGCGAATTCAGCCGTTCATCCGCGACGCGCAACACTCAGTCACGTGATGAACCGGGCGCGAGTACCTCGCGCGAGCCGTTGGTATTCATCGAACTGACCACACCAGCCATCTCCATCGCCTCGATCATTCGCGCGGCGCGGTTGTAGCCGATCTTCAGCTTGCGCTGTACCGCGGAAATGGAGGCACGGCGGCTTTCCAGAACGAAGTTGACGGCCTCGTCGTACAGCGGGTCTTCCTCGCTGCCCTCGCCGCCTTCGCCACCGCCGCCACCTTCGAAGCCGCTGCCGCTTTCCTCGACACCGGCGAGAATGTCCTCGATGTAATCCGGCGCACCGCGCTGCTTCCAGGCCTCGACCACGCGATGCACTTCGTCATCGGAGACGAAGGCGCCATGCACACGAATCGGCAGACCGGTACCCGGCGGCAGGTAGAGCATATCGCCGTGGCCGAGCAGCTGTTCGGCACCGCCCTGGTCGAGAATGGTGCGCGAGTCGATCTTGCTCGACACCTGGAACGCCATGCGGGTGGGGATGTTGGCCTTGATCAGGCCGGTGATCACGTCCACCGACGGACGCTGGGTGGCGAGAATCAGGTGGATGCCGGCGGCACGCGCCTTCTGCGCGATACGCGCGATCAGTTCTTCGACCTTCTTGCCGACGATCATCATCATGTCGGCGAATTCGTCGACGACCACGACGATGGTCGGCAGCGTTTTCAGGTGCGGCGGCTCATCGTCCATCGACTCGCGCTTGTAGAGCGGATCATGCAACGGCGTACCGGCCTCGATGGCATCCTTCACCTTGCGGTTGAAGCCCGCCAGGTTACGCACCCCCATGGCCGCCATCAGCTTGTAACGGCGCTCCATCTCGGCGACCGACCAGCGCAGCGCGTTGGCCGCCTCCTTCATGTCGGTGACCACCGGGCACAGCAGGTGCGGAATGCCTTCATAGATCGACAGTTCCAGCATCTTCGGGTCGATCATGATCATCCGCGCCTCTTCCGGCGTGGACTTGAACAGCACCGACAGGATCATCGCATTGACGCCCACCGACTTACCGGAACCGGTGGTACCGGCCACCAGCAGGTGCGGCATCTTGGCCAGATCGGCAATCACCGGGCGCCCGCCAATATCGTGACCCAGGGCCAAGGTGACCGGCGATTTGGCGTCGTCGTATTCGCTCGAGGACAGCACCTCGGAGAAGCGCACGATCTGCCGGTCCTCGTTGGGCACCTCGATGCCCACGGTGGTCTTGCCGGGAATCACTTCGACCACGCGCACGCTGACCATGGCCATCGAGCGCGCAAGGTCCTTGGCCAGGTTGGAAATGCGGCTGACCTTGACGCCGGCGGCGGGCTGAATCTCGAAACGGGTAATCACCGGGCCGGGATGGACCGACTCGACCACCACGTCGACACCGAACTCCTTGAGCTTGATCTCCAGCAGGCGCGACATGGCCTCCAGCGACTCGGGGGAGAACTGCTTCTGCTTCTTCTCGGCGGCATCGAGGATGGAAATCGGCGGCAGGCTGCCTTCGATGGCGGTGTCGACGAACAGTGGCGCCTGTTTTTCCTTCAGCACGCGCTTGCTCGGCTCGGCCGCCTTCGGCGGTGCCGGCGGGGTGATCACCGGCGCGGGACGCTTCTCGCGCTCGCTCATGTGCTTGCTCAGGGACTCTTCGCGCTCGATCAGGCGCTCCTTGACCTTGGCCTGCTCACGACGATCCGACACCACCGGTGCGGCGACCTCGATGACGCGGTCATCCAGCTCGCGAAGCTGCGCAACCATCTGCTTGCGCTCGCTGCGGGCGTTCCACCAGCCGGTGATGGCGCCATGAATCAGCTCGATCAGGTCGAGGGTGATCTTGCCCGTCAGGTCCATCACGCGGAACCAGGACAGATCGGTGAAAACGGTCAGGCCGAACAGAAACAGAGCCAGGAACAGCAACGTGCTGCCCTGCACGTTCAGCGCATGCACGGCCAGGTCACCGAGACTGGCGCCGAGCATGCCGCCGCCGGAGCCCTGCATGCCGGCGGCTGCGCCGAAATGAATGTCGCCCAGAGCGGCGCCCGAGAGAATCAGGAATACCAGGCCAATGCTGTGCCAGGAAAACAACCAGCCGTTCCAGTGCCAGGGCTGATTACGCGTGCGGAACACCTGCCAGGTCTTGATGCCCAGCAGCAGCGGGAAAATGTAGGCGAAATACCCCAGGGCACCGAACAACGCGCTGGACAGCCAGGCGCCGATGCTGCCACCGGCATTGATGATGCGCTCGACCTGGACGCTATTGTCCCAGGCCGGATCGGCAGCGTTGTAGGTCAACAGCGCCATCAGCAGATACAGGCACATCGCGCCCAGGGCGATCAATGCGCCTTCCTTCAGTCGATACTGAAGCTTCTGACGCCAGTCGGTAATCTGGGTGGTGGAATTCTTCAAAACAGCCATTTCCTGCGCCCTGGGCGCGTCCATCTGATGGTTAACCGCAAAGGCGGATATTGTAGGGCCAGCCTGACGACTAGGCCAATTGCCAAGCTCCCGCACCCACCCTGCTTCGGTGTAGCATAGCCGCCAGCAGCTTCCATGCGGCTCAATTGGAGCACGCATTCTCTTTTGTGACAAAGGCTTATGGGGTTTTTTTATGAGCGAAGTCAAGCATTCCCGCCTGATCATCCTGGGCTCCGGCCCAGCGGGCTACAGCGCCGCCGTTTATGCCGCGCGCGCCAACCTCAAGCCTGTGGTCATCACCGGCATCCAGCCCGGCGGGCAGCTCACCACCACCACCGAAGTGGACAACTGGCCGGGTGACGTCGAAGGCCTCACCGGCCCGGCATTGATGGAGCGCATGCAGAAGCACGCCGAGCGCTTCGACACCGAGATCATCTACGACCATATCCACACCGCCGAGTTGCAGAGCCGCCCTTTCGTGCTCAAGGGCGATAGCGGCACCTACAGCTGCGACGCACTGATCATCGCCACCGGCGCCAGCGCCCAGTACCTCGGCCTGCCGTCGGAAGAAGCCTTCTCCGGCAAGGGCGTTTCCGCCTGCGCCACCTGCGATGGCTTCTTCTATCGCAACCAGGTGGTCGCCGTGATCGGTGGCGGCAACACCGCCGTTGAAGAAGCGCTTTATCTGTCGAACATCGCCAAGGAAGTGCACTTGGTGCACCGCCGCGACAAGCTGCGCTCGGAAAAGATTCTGCAGGACAAGCTGTTCGACAAGGTCGAGAACGGCAACATGCGCCTGCACTGGAACCACACCCTGGACGAAGTGCTGGGCGACCAGAGCGGCGTGACCGGTGTGCGCCTGAAAAGCACCCTCGACGGCAGCACCAAGGAACTGGCGCTGGCCGGCGTGTTCATCGCCATCGGCCACAAGCCCAATACCGAGCTGTTCGTCGGTCAGCTGGACATGCATGACGGCTACCTGAAGATCAAGGGCGGCAGCGAAGGCAATGCCACCGCCACCAGCATCGAGGGCGTATTCGCCGCCGGCGACGTGGCCGACCACGTCTACCGCCAGGCCATCACCTCGGCCGGCGCCGGCTGCATGGCCGCGCTGGATGTCGAGAAGTTCCTCGACAACAACTGAAGCACCAGGGCGAGCCACTGCGCTCGCCCTCCCCCGCCCCGCTGGACAACCGCGCATGCTGACCTGGCTGCAACGTGATTCTTTTCAGTTCCCGCCACTGGCCAAGGCCATGCGCGAACCCAATGGCCTGCTGGCGGCCGGCGGCGACCTGAGCGCCGAACGCCTGATCAGCGCCTATCGCCATGGCTGCTTTCCCTGGTTTCAGGACGGCCAGCCAATTCTCTGGTGGTCACCCGACCCGCGCACCGTACTGTTCCCGCAGGAACTCCACATATCTCGCAGCCTGGCCAAACTGCTGCGCCAACAGCGCTATCGCGTCACCTTCGATCAGGACTTCGCCGCCGTCATCGCTGCCTGCGCTGCACCGCGCGCTTATGCCGACGGCACTTGGATCACCCGCGGCATGCAGGAAGCCTATAGGCAGCTGCACCAGCGCGGCATCGCTCACTCGGTCGAGGTCTGGCAGGACGAGCAACTGGTGGGCGGCCTCTATGGCCTGGCCATCGGCCAGCTGTTCTTCGGCGAATCCATGTTCAGCCGCGCCGACAATGCTTCCAAGGTGGGTTTTGCCACGCTGGTCGGCAAGCTGCAGGAATGGGGCTTCGTGCTCATCGATTGCCAGATGCCCACCCAGCACCTGCACAGCTTCGGCGCCAGGGCCATACCCCGCGCGACGTTCGCCGACTATCTGCAGCGCCATCTCGACCTGCCCAGCCGAGCCGACTGGCTCGCCTAGTCGATCGAGCAAGCCTGGCTTACACTCTTTATCAGGCTTTCCCGAGACACCGCCATGACCGAGCTGGCCCGCCTGAAGTTCTATGCCACTCAGCCACATCCATGCAGCTATCTGCCCGCGGAGCAGGCCACCACCCTGTTTCTCGACCCCAGTCAGCCCATGGACGTGCTGGTCTATGCCGAGCTTTCGGAAATGGGCTTTCGCCGCAGCGGCGACCACCTCTACCGCCCACACTGCCAGCAGTGCACGGCTTGCATTCCGGCACGCATCCCGGCCGCCCTGTTCACACCCAATCGCCAGCAGCGACGCATTCTCAAGCGCAACGAAGACGTCAGCGTGCATCCCGTGCGCCCCGCCTTCACCGAGGAGTATTACGACCTCTACGTGCGCTACATAGAACAGCGCCACGCCGATGGCGACATGTACCCACCGAGCCGCGACCAGTTCTCCACCTTCCTCGTCCGCGACCTGCCGTTCTCGCGCTTCTATGAATTCCGCCTGGCGGGACGCCTGGTGGCCATCGCGGTGACCGACGTTCTGCCGAACGGTCTTTCGGCGGTCTACACCTTCTACGATCCGGCCGAAGAGCGCCGCAGCCTGGGGCGCTTCGCCATCCTCTGGCAGATCGGCGAGACCGCGCGCCTGGGGCTGGGGGCCGTCTACCTTGGTTACTGGATCAAGAACTGCCGCAAGATGAACTACAAGACCCAGTACCGGCCCATCGAACTGTTCGTCAATCAGCGCTGGACGCTTCTGACCTAATCACGCGCGCCCTCAAGGCAAGCCGAACAATCCAAGCCCCTTGGCGCAGCCTCCTGTTTTCGGGCACAATGCACGCCGCTTTTGCCTGGCGCCAGTTGCACCGGGCCATTTCCTGGATACCGAGGGCTTTACTGCATGTCGAAAGAAGACAGCTTCGAAATGGAAGGCACTGTCGTCGACACCCTGCCCAACACCATGTTCCGCGTGGAGTTGGAAAACGGGCACGTCGTTACCGCGCACATCTCCGGCAAGATGCGCAAGAACTACATCCGCATTCTCACTGGTGACAAGGTGCGCGTCGAGCTGACACCTTATGACTTGAGCAAGGGCCGCATCACCTACCGCGCCCGTTAAGCCAAGCACCAAACGAAAACGCCCGGCACTGCCGGGCGTTTTCGTTGGTGTTGCCTTCGATCAGGCGACTTCCGCCGTCGTCTCGTACTCGAAGCTCGGCTCGCCATCCTTGATGTCGATGTGCACCACGCCGCCATGCTCGGCCAGCTCGCCGAAGAGGATTTCCTCTGCCAGAGGGCGCTTGATCTTGTCCTGGATCAAACGCGCCATCGGCCTGGCGCCCATCATCACGTCGTAACCACGCTCGGCCAGCCAGCTGCGCGCCGCATCGCTGACCTCCAGGGTGACACGCTTGTCTTCCAGCTGCGCCTGCAGTTCGGTGAGGAACTTGTCGACGATGCTCTTGATCGTCTCGTGACTGAGGCGACCAAACTGGATGATGGTGTCCAGACGGTTGCGGAACTCCGGCGTGAAGCTCTTCTTGATCACTTCCATGGCATCGGTGGAATGATCCTGCTGGGTGAAGCCGATCGACGCACGCGAGGCGGTTTCCGCACCGGCGTTGGTGGTCATGATAAGGATCACGTTGCGGAAGTCCGCCTTGCGCCCGTTGTTGTCAGTCAGCGTGCCGTGGTCCATCACCTGCAGCAGCAGGTTGAAGACTTCCGGATGCGCCTTCTCGATCTCGTCGAGCAGCAGCACGCAGTGCGGCTGCTTGGTGATGGCCTCGGTGAGCAGACCGCCCTGATCGAAACCGACGTAGCCAGGCGGCGCGCCGATCAGACGGGAAACGGTATGCCGCTCCATGTACTCGGACATGTCGAAGCGCACCAGCTCGATGCCCATCGCCTTGGCCAACTGACGAGCCGCCTCGGTCTTGCCCACGCCGGTGGGACCGGCGAAGAGGAAGGAGCCGACCGGCTTGTCCGGCGCCTTGAGCCCGGCGCGCGACAGCTTGATCGCGGTGGCCAGCGAATCGATGGCGGCATCCTGACCGAACACGGTGAGCTTGAGATCACGCTCGAGGTTGCGCAGCAGCTCCTTGTCGGAGCTGGACACATGCTTCGGCGGAATCCGCGCGATCTTGGCGACGATGTCCTCGACCTGCGCCACGTCGATGCGCGGCACACGCTTGTCTTCCGGCTGCAGGCGCTGATAGGCGCCGGCTTCGTCGATCACGTCGATGGCCTTGTCCGGCATATGCCGGTCGTTGATGTAGCGCGCAGCCAGCTCGGCCGCGGCGCGCAGGGCCTCATCGCTGTACTCGATATGGTGATGCTGCTCGAAACGCGCCTTGAGCCCCTTGAGGATGCCGACGGTGTCCTCCACAGACGGTTCGACCACGTCGACCTTCTGGAAGCGCCGCGCCAAAGCGCGATCCTTCTCGAAGATGCCGCGAAATTCCTGGAAGGTGGTGGAACCGATGCAGCGAATCTCGCCAGAGGACAGCATCGGCTTGAGCAGGTTGGAGGCATCCATTACCCCACCCGATGCAGCACCGGCACCGATGATGGTGTGGATCTCGTCGATGAACAGAATGGCATGCGGACGCTTGCGCAGCTCATTGAGCAGCGCCTTGAAGCGCTTCTCGAAGTCGCCGCGGTACTTGGTCCCGGCCAGCAGCGCACCAAGGTCCAGGGAATAGACCACGCTGTCGGCCAGCAGATCGGGCACCTGCTCGTCGACGATACGCTTGGCCAGGCCCTCGGCGATGGCGGTCTTGCCGACACCGGCCTCACCCACCAGCAGCGGGTTGTTCTTGCGCCGACGGGCGAGAATCTGCGCTACGCGCTCGACCTCATGCTCGCGACCGACCAGCGGATCGATACGCCCCTGGCGCGCCAGCTCGTTGAGGTTGCTGGCGTAGGCATCCAGCGGGTTGCCGGAGGTGGACGACTCGCCACCCTCCTCGTCCTGCATGTCCTGGTCGTGCTCATGCTGATCGCCATGGCCAGGGACCTTGGAAATACCGTGAGCGATGTAGTTGACCACGTCGATACGGGCCACGCTCTGCTGCTTGAGCAGGAACACGGCCTGACTTTCCTGCTCGCTGAAGATCGCCACCAGCACGTTGGCGCCGGTCACTTCACGCTTGCCGGAACTCTGCACGTGGAACACTGCACGCTGCAGCACGCGCTGGAAGCCCAGGGTCGGCTGGGTTTCGCGCTCCTCGTCGTGCTGCGGAATCAGTGGCGTGGTGGAGTCGATGAACTCCTGCAGATCATGGCGCAGCTTGTCGAGATTGGCCCCGCAGGCCCGCAGTACACTGGCCGCAGCTTCGTTATCCAGCAAGGCGAGCAGCAGATGCTCGACCGTCATGAATTCATGACGTTTGGCACGGGCCTCCTTGAAAGCCAGATTGAGGGTGACTTCGAGCTCTCGATTCAACATAGCTTCACCTCATACCCAAGTGGCCGGCGTTAACCGTCCTTCTCTATTTCACAGAGTAGCGGATGCTGACTCTCCCGCGCGTACTGGTTGACCTGCATTGCCTTGGTCTCCGCAATATCGCGGGTATACACGCCACATACCGCACGTCCTTCTGTATGGACGGTCAGCATGATCTTGGTCGCCAGCTCCCGGTTCATGCCGAAAAAGGTTTCAAGCACTTCGACGACAAAATCCATCGGGGTGTAGTCGTCATTGAATAAGACCACCTTGTACATCGGTGGTGCCTGCAATGCTGGCTTGGATTCCTGGACAGCGATACCGGACGAGTCGTCCTCATGCTCTGCCGGGTGATCCTGATTGAATGTTAGTCGAATCTGGCTACTTGCATGCATGCTGGAATCAGAGGTTCGGGGCCGGACGAACAGGGATGCTAGAGGGAGTTTGACTGAGTTCTCAGCCGTCCGCCGTATAGCCTTGACTATCGGCAAAAGGGTGTTACAAACAATGAATACCCATTGGTGGGTATCCGGGGTTCCACGCCTTCGCCCAGCCTGGTCGGTTATCGCGCGGAATCGAAGTGGATGATACTCCAGAGATGGAGTCCTTTGCAGAGGGATATCAGCATGCTCAGTGGTAAGGTCAAGTGGTTCAACAACGCCAAGGGCTATGGATTCATCCTGGCCGATGGCCGAGATGAGGACCTGTTCGCCCACTACTCGGCCATCCAGATGGACGGTTATAAAACACTCAAGGCCGGCCAGCCGGTCCGCTTCGAGATCGTGCAAGGCCCCAAAGGACTGCATGCGGTCAATATCAGCGCGGTTACCGCCACCCAGGACGCCCCAGCGGCCGTACCCCAGGCGCAAAATATCGCGAGCACTGTCGAAGTCTGAGTACCCTGGCAAGTCGCCATGAAAAGGCCGGTCATGTGACCGGCCTTTTTTTCACGCTCTGAACCGATCTGCCGATCACATGTGGCTGATCATCGCATCGCCGAATTCGGAGCAGGACATCAGTTTCGCTCCCTCCATCAGACGCTCGAAGTCATAGGTCACGGTCTTGGCGGCGATGGCGCCGTTGGTGCCCTTGATGATCAGATCGGCCGCCTCGCTCCAGCCCATGTGGCGCAGCATCATCTCCGCAGAGAGAATGACCGAGCCCGGGTTGACCTTGTCCTGACCGGCATACTTCGGCGCGGTACCGTGAGTAGCCTCGAACATGGCCACCGAATCGGACAGGTTGGCGCCGGGCGCGATACCGATGCCACCGACTTCGGCCGCCAGTGCGTCGGAGAGGTAGTCACCGTTGAGGTTGAGGGTGGCGATCACGTCGTACTCGGCCGGACGCAGCAGGATCTGCTGCAGCATGGCATCGGCGATCACGTCCTTGACCACGATGTTCTTGCCGGTACGCGGGTTCTTGAACTGCATCCAGGGGCCGCCATCGAGCAGCTCGGCGCCGAACTCCTCGCGAGCGATCTCGTAACCCCATTCCTTGAAGGCACCCTCGGTGAACTTCATGATGTTGCCCTTGTGCACCAGGGTCACCGAGCTGCGGTCGTTGTCCACTGCGTACTGCAGGGCCTTGCGCACCAGGCGCTTGGTGCCTGCCTCGGAAACCGGCTTGATGCCGATACCGCACATGTCGGTGAAGCGGATCTTCTTGACGCCCATTTCCTCGGTGAGGAACTTGATGACCTTCTCGGCCTCGGGGCTGCCGGCCTTCCACTCCACGCCGGCATAGATGTCTTCGGAGTTCTCGCGGAAGATCACCATGTCCACATCACCCGGCTTTTTCACCGGGCTGGGTACGCCCTCGAACCAGCGCACCGGACGCAGGCAGACATAGAGGTCGAGCTCCTGACGCAAGGCCACGTTCAGCGAACGAATGCCGCCGCCAACAGGCGTGGTCAACGGGCCTTTGATCGAGACCACGTAATCACGTACGGCCTCGAGGGTTTCTTTCGGCAGCCAGGTGTCCTGATCGTAAACCTGAGTGGCCTTCTCACCGGCGTAAACTTCCATCCAGGAGATCTTGCGGGCGCCGCCATAGGCTTTTTCGACGGCAGCGTCGACGACCTTGATCATCACCGGGGAAATATCGACGCCGATACCGTCACCCTCGATGAACGGGATGATCGGATTGTTCGGAACGTTCAGCGACATATCGGCATTGACGGTAATTTTGTCACCGCTGGCTGGCACCTGGATCTTTTGGTATCCCATGCTGGACTCCATCTTGTGGTTAGGCAGTGTGCATCCCCGAGAGTAGCGCAATCCCGTCGGGCGAGACACATGTGCAAAGGTCTTATTCAACTGGGCATTCTGCGGCGAGGTGCCGCAGTGGTATACTGCTTAGGTGACTAACGAGTCATAAGGGGCCACTTGCCTGGAACCAGGCAGCAACCTCTTGAAACCGGTAAACGGCCACCACTGTCTGCCGGATCGAAATGCTCGACACTCTACGGGTGCATCCAACATCACCGCGGCGAGTCCTCGACCCGGCCCCGCCACCATGGGGTCCAGGCGCCTACCCGCGCAGGTCGAGTTTCTATGCGCGCTCAGCAAAGAAGAGAGTTAACGCTAAATGTCCACCCCTTCGAAGATCATCTACACCTTCACCGACGAAGCTCCGGCCCTTGCTACCTATTCGCTTCTGCCCATTGTAGAAGCCTTTGCCGCATCGGCTGACATCTCCGTTGAAACCCGCGACATCTCTCTTGCTGGACGGATCCTGGCAAGCTTTGCTGACCGCCTGGACGCCGACAAGCGCATCGATGACGACCTGGCCAAACTGGCCGAGCTGACCCTGCAGCCGGACGCCAACATCATCAAACTGCCGAACATCAGCGCCTCCGTACCCCAGCTCAAGGCTGCCATCGCCGAGCTGCAGGCCCAGGGCTACAACATTCCCGATTTCCCGGAAGATCCGCAGAGCGAAGAAGACAAGGAAGTGCGCGCGCGCTACGCCAAGGTGCTGGGCAGCGCGGTGAACCCGGTGCTGCGCGAAGGCAACTCCGACCGCCGCGCGCCGGCCGCGGTCAAGGCCTATGCGCGCAAGCACCCGCACAGCATGGGCAAGTGGAGCATGGCTTCGCAGTCCCACGCCGACTACATGCGCGGCGGCGACTTCTTCTCCAGCGAGCAGTCGATCACCATGGCCAAGGCCGGTGACGTGCGCATCGAGTTCGTCGGCAAGGACGGCAAGGTTGAGGTCAAGAAGCAACTGGCCCTGCAGGAAGGCGAAGTGTTCGACAGCATGTTCATGAGCTGCCGCAAGCTGCGTGACTTCTTCGAGAAGACCCTGCAGGACTGCAAGGAAACCGGCGTGATGTGGTCCCTGCACGTCAAGGCGACCATGATGAAGGTCTCCCACCCGATCGTCTTCGGCCACGCGGTCAGCGTTTACTACAAGGACGTGTTCGACAAGTACGGCGAGCTGTTCAAAGAGCTGGGCGTCAACCCGAACAACGGCATCAGCAGCGTCTACGACAAGATCAAGGCCCTGCCCGCCTCGCAGCAGGAAGAGATCCTGCACGACATCCACGAGGTCTACAGCCATCGCCCGGAAATGGCCATGGTCGACTCGGTCAAGGGCATCACCAACCTGCACATCCCGAGCGACGTGATCGTCGACGCCTCGATGCCGGCGATGATCCGCAACTCCGGGCAGATGTGGGGCAAGGACGGCAAGCAGAAAGACACCAAGGCCGTCATGCCTGAGAGCACCTATGCGCGCATCTACCAGGAAATGATCAACTTCTGCAAAACCAACGGTGCGTTCGACCCGACCACCATGGGCAGCGTGCCGAACGTCGGCCTGATGGCGCAGAAGGCCGAGGAATACGGCTCCCACGACAAGACCTTCGAAATGACCGCTGACGGCACCATGCGCGTCGTCGCTGCCGACGGCACCGTGCTGATGCAGCACCAGGTCGAAGCCGGCGACATCTGGCGCGCCTGCCAGACCAAGGACGCGCCGATCCGCGACTGGGTCAAGCTGGCCGTTACCCGCGCCCGTCAGTCCAACACCCCGGCGATCTTCTGGCTGGACCCGGAGCGCGCTCACGATCGCGAGCTGCAGAAGAAGGTCGAGCTGTACCTCAAGGACCACGATCTGACCGGCCTGGACATCCGCATGATGGGCTACAACGAAGCCATCCGCGTATCCATGGAGCGCATGATTCGTGGCCTGGACACCATCTCGGTGACCGGCAACGTATTGCGTGACTACCTGACCGACCTGTTCCCGATCATGGAGCTGGGCACCTCGGCCAAGATGCTGTCCATCGTTCCGCTGATGGCGGGCGGCGGCATGTACGAGACCGGTGCCGGCGGCTCGGCGCCCAAGCACGTGCAGCAGCTGGTCGAAGAGAACTACCTGCGCTGGGACTCCCTGGGCGAGTTCCTGGCCCTGGCCGTGTCGCTGGAAGAAACCGGCATCAAGACCAACAACGCCAAGGCCAAGGTACTGGGCAAGACCCTGGACCAGGCCACCGGCAAGCTGCTGGACAACAACAAGTCCCCGGCGCGCAAGGTGGGTGAGATCGACAACCGCGGCAGCCACTTCTACCTGGCGCTGTACTGGGCCCAGGCCCTGGCCGAGCAGAACGACGATGCCGAGCTGAAGGCTCACTTCGCCCCGCTGGCCAAGCAGCTGACCGAGCAGGAAGCGACCATCGTTGGCGAACTGGCTGCCGTACAGGGCAAGCCGGTCGACATCGGAGGCTACTACCGCTCCAACCCCGAGCTGACCAGCCAGGTGATGCGCCCCAGCGCCACCTTCAACGCGGCCCTGGCTGCGCTGAATGCCTGATCAGGCTTGAGTGTCAGAAGAACCCCGGCCTGGTGCCGGGGTTCTTTATTTATGGATACGGACAATCGCTCCTGCGGGGCTCGTCCAGCAAACAGTACCGGAGAACGCGAAGATGGAATGGCAACCCCATATCACCGTGGCCACGGTAATCGAAGACGATGGCCGTTTTCTGTTAGTCGAAGAATTCAAGGCTGGCCGCATGGTGCTCAACCAGCCGGCCGGCCATCTGGAAGCCAACGAATCGCTGCGCGAGGCGGCGCTGCGCGAAACCCTTGAGGAAACCGGCTGGGAGGTCGAACTCACCGGCCTGCTCGGCATCTACCTCTATACCGCCCCGAGCAACGGCGTGACCTACCAGCGCGTGTGCTTCAGCGCCCGCCCCGTGCACCATGACCCCGCGCGCGAGCTGGACAGCGACATCAGCGGCATCACCTGGCTGACCCGCGACGAGCTGGCGGTGCAACCCGAGCGCTGGCGCAGCGAGCTGGTGTTGCGTTGCGTGGATGATTACCTGGCCGGCATAAACGGACCGCTGGAGCTGGTGCGCGATTGAACGCGAGCATATGCCGTTGCGCAGGGTTGCGCCGTGCGCACCACGGACACCGTGGCAAGTGCTCGGTGCGCATAGCGCACCCTACCTGTTAAACTCGACAACTTTTCAGGCTTCACTCGCAGATTCCCATGCAAGCACCTAGCACCCAACGCGTGATCGTCGGCATGTCCGGCGGCGTCGACTCGTCCGTTTCCGCCCTGCTGTTGATGGAGCAGGGTTACCAGGTCGAAGGCCTGTTCATGAAGAACTGGGACGAAGACGACGGCACCGAATACTGCACTGCCATGGACGACCTGGCCGACGCCCAAGCCGTATGCGACCGCATCGGCATCAAGCTGCACACCGCCAACTTCGCCGCCGAGTACTGGGACAACGTGTTCGAGCATTTCCTGGCCGAATACAAGGCCGGACGTACGCCGAACCCGGACATCCTGTGCAACCGCGAGATCAAGTTCAAAGCCTTCCTCGACTACGCCCTGTCGCTCGGTGCCGACCTGATCGCCACCGGCCACTACGTGCGCCGTCGCGATATCGAGGGCCGTACCGAGCTGCTCAAGGGCCTGGACCCGAACAAGGACCAGAGCTACTTCCTGCACGCCGTCGGTGGCGAGCAGATCGCCAAGACCCTGTTCCCGGTCGGCGAGCTGGAGAAGCCGCAGGTACGCGCCATTGCCGAAAAATACGAGCTGGCCACGGCGAAGAAGAAGGACTCCACCGGCATCTGCTTCATTGGCGAACGCCGCTTCAGCGACTTCCTCAAGCAGTACCTGCCGGCACAGCCGGGTGACATCGAAACCACCGAAGGTCAGGTCATCGGCCGTCATCACGGCCTGATGTACCACACCATTGGCCAGCGCCAGGGCTTGGGCATCGGTGGCCTCAAGGATGCCGGCGACGATCCCTGGTACGTGCTGCGCAAGGACCTGACGCGCAACGTGCTGATCGTCGGCCAGGGTAACGAACACCCCTGGCTGTTCTCCCGCGCCCTGCTCGCCTCGGACATCTACTGGGTCAACCCCGTGGACCTGAGCACGCCGCGCCGCCTCACGGCCAAGGTGCGTTACCGCCAGAGCGATCAAAGCTGCACTCTGGAGAAGACCGAGAACGGCTATCGCGCCGTGTTCGACGAGCCGCAGCGCGCCGTTACCCCGGGTCAGTCCGTGGTGTTCTACGACGGTGAGGTGTGCCTCGGCGGCGGCGTGATCGAAACCGCGCAAGCCTGGTACGAGGACGCCCGATGACTCCGATGCAGGAACAGCTGGTCGCGCTCGGCGCGGTATTCGAAGCCGCCGTGCTGGCCGACAAGATCGCCCGCACCGGCCAGGTCAGCGAAGCCTCGATGAGCTGCATGCTCGGCAGCCTGCTGGTGCGCGATCCGCAAACCACGCTGGACGTCTACGGCGGCGACGATCTCAACCTGCGTGATGGCTATCGCGCGCTGATCAGTTCGCTGGAACGCAACCCGTCCGCCCTGCAGCGCGAGCCGCTGCGCTACTCCCTGGCAATGATCGGCCTGGAGCGCCAACTGGACAAGCGCAGCGACATGCTGCAGATCATGGGCAGCCGCCTGGACCAGATCCAGCAACAGGTCGAGCATTTCGGCCTGGTCCACGACAATGTCATCGCCGCCTGCGGCGGCCTGTACCAGGACACCATCAGCACCTTCCGCCAGCGCATCCAGGTGCACGGCGACATGCGCTTCCTGCAGCAGCCGAACAACGCAGCGAAGATCCGCGCCCTGCTGCTCGCAGGCATTCGCTCGGCGCGCCTGTGGCGTCAGCTCGGCGGCCACCGCTGGCAGCTGGTGTTCAGCCGCGGCAAGCTGCTCAAGGCGCTCTACGACATGACGCGAAACTGACCATGGAGCCCGCCAGCCGCAGCGTCAAACCCCTTCAGGGTGCCCTGCTGCTGGCACTCTCGGCGCTGCTGTTCGCCTTCACCGGAGTCGGCATTCGCGAGGTCTCCGCCAGCGTCAACAACGAGTCGGTGGTGTTCTTCCGCAACCTGGTCGGCGTGCTGTTCTTTTTGCCGCTGCTGCTGGTGCGCGGCGTCCGTCCGCTGCGCACGACCCGCCTGAAGTCCCACCTGTGGCGCACCACCTACGGCCTCGCGGCGATGTACTGCTTCTTCTACGCCATCGCCCACCTCCCCCTGGCCGACGCCATGCTGTTCACCTACTCGGCGCCGGTGTTCACCCCGCTGATCGCGCATATCTGGCTCAAGGAACCGCTGACCCGGCGCATGCTGATCAGCAGCCTGATCGGCCTGTGCGGGGTGCTGCTGGTGGCCAAACCCAGCGCCGCACTGTTCGAAGGTGCAGCCCTGGTCGGTCTGGCGGCCAGCCTGCTGGCCGCATTCGCCTTCGTTTCCATCCGCGAGATGAGCGACAGCGAGCCAGCGACGCGCATCGTCTTCTATTTCTCGCTGTTCAGCGCGCTGTTTTCCGCCATCCCGCTGACCTGGAGCTGGCAACCGCTCGATGCCACGCAACTGAGCTGGCTGCTGGGCATCGGCCTGCTGGCCACCGCCAGCCAGGTGATCATGTCGCGCGCCTATGGCCTGGCGCCGCCCGGGCTGATCGGCCCGGTCGCCTACCTGGCCATCGTCTTCGCCGGCATCATCGCCTGGCTGCTCTGGGGCGAGACGCCGGACAGCCTCTCGCTGCTCGGCGCGGCGCTGATCTTTGCCGCCAGTCTGTTATCGGTCGCCAGGCGCAGGGCATAGGCGGCCAAGCGTCGGTTTTCATGTATGATATGCGCCCTTTTCGTCAGAGGTCGTCCCGGCGCCTGAGCTAGAGCCCGCTTCATCGAAGCCGGCGCGATGCGCAGCGATCCAGGATGGCTTTTCAGCCCGACAGCCCGAGAACGCCTACATGCAGCTTTCCTCGCTCACCGCGGTTTCCCCCGTCGACGGCCGCTACGCCGGCAAAACCAGCGCCCTGCGCCCCATCTTCAGCGAATACGGCCTGATCCGTAGCCGCGTACTGGTCGAAGTGCGCTGGCTGCAGCGCCTGGCCGCCCAGGAAGGCATCCCGGAAGTCGCGCCCTTCTCCGCCGAAGCCAACGCCCTGCTCAACGAGCTGGCCGAGAACTTCGCCGTCGAGCACGCCGAGCGCGTCAAGGAAATCGAGCGCACCACCAACCACGACGTCAAGGCCGTGGAATACCTGCTCAAGGAGCAGGCCGCCAAGCTGCCGGAGCTGGACAAGGTCAGCGAGTTCATCCATTTCGCCTGCACCAGCGAGGACATCAACAACCTGTCCCACGCCCTGATGCTGCGCGAAGGCCGCGACAACGTACTGCTGCCGCTGATGAAGCAACTGGCAGGCGCCATCCGCGAGCTGGCGGTGAAGTTCGCCGACGTGCCGATGCTGTCGCGCACCCACGGCCAGCCGGCCTCGCCGACCACGCTGGGCAAGGAACTGGCCAACGTCGTCTACCGCCTGGAGCGGCAGATCGCTCAGGTCGCTGCCGTGCCGCTGCTGGGCAAGATCAACGGCGCCGTGGGCAACTACAACGCGCACCTGTCGGCCTACCCGAGCATCGACTGGGAAGCCAACGCCCGTCAGTTCATCGAAGGTGACCTGGGCCTGACCTGGAACCCCTACACCACCCAGATCGAGCCGCACGACTACATCGCCGAGCTGTTCGACGCCATTGCCCGCTTCAACACCATCCTGATCGACTTCGACCGCGACGTCTGGGGCTATATCTCCCTCGGCTACTTCAAGCAGAAGACCGTGGCTGGCGAGATTGGCTCCTCGACCATGCCGCACAAGGTCAACCCGATCGACTTCGAGAACTCCGAAGGCAATCTGGGCATCGCCAACGCGATCTTCCAGCACCTGGCCAGCAAGCTGCCGATCTCCCGCTGGCAGCGCGACCTGACCGACTCCACCGTGCTGCGCAACCTGGGTGTCGGCTTCGCGCACAGCGTCATCGCTTATGAGGCAAGCCTCAAGGGAATCAGCAAGTTGGAGCTCAATGCTCAACGTATTTCAGAGGATCTGGACGCCTGCTGGGAAGTGCTCGCCGAGCCGATCCAGACCGTGATGCGCCGCTACGCCATCGAGAACCCGTACGAGAAGCTCAAGGAGCTGACCCGCGGCAAGGGCATCAGCCCCGAGGCCCTGCTGGCCTTCATCGACGGCCTGGACATGCCGGCCGCCGCCAAGGAAGAGCTCAAGCAACTGACCCCGGCGCGCTACATCGGTAACGCCGTGGCCCAGGCCAAGCGCATCTGAGCGACACCAGCCTCGAGGACGCCCGGCTGAGCCGGGCGTTTTTGTTTTAAGGTTTTTATTCATTTCAAGGGCTTACTGATGAATCCTGATACTCCGCTGCAATTGCTGGGTGGCCTCACAGCCCGTGAATTCCTGCGCGACTACTGGCAGAAGAAACCGCTGCTGGTGCGCCAGGCCATTCCCGACTTCGAAAGCCCGATCAGCCCGGACGAACTGGCCGGCCTGGCGCTGGAAGAGGAAGTCGAGTCGCGCCTGGTGATCGAGCATGGCGAGCGCCCCTGGGAACTGCAGCGTGGCCCGTTCAACGAAGACACCTTCCAGGATCTGCCCGAGCGCGACTGGACCCTGCTGGTCCAGGCCGTCGATCAGTTCGTCCCGGAAGTGGCCGAGCTGCTGGAGGACTTCAAGTTCCTGCCCAAGTGGCGCATCGACGATCTGATGATCAGCTTCGCCGCGCCCGGCGGCGGCGTCGGCCCGCATTTCGACAACTACGACGTATTCCTGCTGCAGGCTCACGGTCATCGCCGCTGGCAGATCGGCCAGATGTGCGATTCCGACAGCCCGCTGCTCCCCCACGCCGATCTGAAGATCCTGGCCGAATTCGAACCAACCGATGAATGGGTGCTGGCACCCGGCGACATGCTCTACCTGCCGCCATGCCTCGCCCACTGTGGCACCGCTGAGGATGATTGCATGACTTATTCCGTGGGCTTCCGCGCGCCGAGCGCCGCCGAAGTACTGACCCATTTCACCGATTTCCTCGGCCAGTTCCTGCCCGACGAAGAGCGCTACAGCGATGCCGACATCCAGCCGAGCGAGGATCCCAACCAGATCCAGCGCGACGCCCTGGAGCGCCTCAAGGCCCTGCTCAACGAGCACATGAGCGACGAGCGCCTGCTGATGACCTGGTTCGGCCAGTTCATGACCGAGCCCAAGTACCCGGAGCTGGTCGCCGGCATCGAGATCGAGGAGGAAGATTTCCTCGGCGCCCTGGAAGATGGCGCGATCCTCATCCGCAACCCCAGCGCACGCATGGCCTGGTCGGAAGTCGGTGACGACCTGGTGCTGTTCGCCAGCGGCCAGAGCCGCCTGGTTTCGACCAGCCTGCGCGAGCTGCTGAAGCTGATCTGCAGCGCTGACGCGTTACATGTGGAAAACCTCGGTGCCTGGCTGGCCGATGACGAGGGGCGTACCCTGCTATGGGAACTGGTCAAACAGGGCAGCCTGGGGTTCGCCGATGAGTGAGATCACCGTCCGCGTCGCGGACTGGCATAGGGACAATGCCGAGCTTCGCCGCATCCGCGACAGCGTGTTCGTCGCCGAGCAATCGGTGCCGCCGGAACTGGAGTGGGACGCCGAAGACACCGACGCCGTGCACTTTCTCGCCGAAGAAGGTGATTACGCGGTGGGCACCGCACGCCTGCTGCCGGACGGTCACATCGGCCGCGTTTCGGTGCTCAAGGACTGGCGCGGCCTCAAGGTCGGCGAAACCCTGATGCAGGCGGTGATCGCCGAAGCGGAAAAGCGCGGCCTGCGTCAGCAAATGCTCACCGCTCAGGTGCACGCCACGCCGTTCTATGAAAGGCTAGGCTTCAGGATTGTCAGCGACGAGTACCTCGACGCCGGCATACCGCACGTGGATATGGTGCGCACCAGCCAGTAGAGGCCCCGATGAACGAAAAAGACGCCCCGGTCGAACCGATCGATACGCCAGAAGCCATTGAGCTGGCAGCCATCGAATTCGAGTCGCCGGGGCGTTTTGCCGTGCACAACCCGCAGTCCGTGACGCCGGATGCGGCGCAATGGGAGCCGGCGCCCTTCATCCTCGGTCAGCACGAGCACCTGGAACGCTTCAGCCAGCCGCAGGAGGCGCGCGCTCACGTGCTGGCACTGATCCAGCAGGCCCAGCGCAGCCTGTGCCTTTACAGCGACGACCTGGAGCCCTGGCTCTATCACCACAGCAGCGTGCAGCATGCCTGCACCCGCTTTCTGCTGAGCAGCCCGCGTGCGCGCCTGCGCATCCTGCTGCGCGATCCGACCCGTGCCGTGAAGGAAGGTCACCGGCTACTCAGCCTGTCTCGCCGCTTGTCGTCGAATCTGCATATCCGCAAACTCAACCCGGACCATGCCAGCGAGGAGCTGGCCTACCTGATTGCCGACGACCGAGGGCTGCTGTTACGCCCGGAGCTCGACCAGCAGTCCGGCTATACCCTGTACAACGACCCGGCGCGCGTTCGTCAGCGCCAGGCCCAGTTCGACCAGGCCTGGGACACCAGCATCACCGACCCCGATCTGCGGAGCTTTCTGCTATGACCCTGCGCACGCTGTTCGCCGCCCTGCTTCTCGGCCTGTGCCTGCCGCTGCACGCGGCTACCGAGGTGATTCCGCTGAACTACCGCACCGCCGACGATGTGCTTGGCGTGGTGCAGTCGATGCTCGGCAACGAGGGCAAGGTCAGCGCCTACGGCAACCAGCTGATCGTCAATGCTTCACCCGCCAAGATCGGCGAGATTCGCGTGCTCCTGCAGCAGCTCGACACCCGTCCTCGCCGCCTGCTGATCACGGTCGAAAGCGCCGACAGCAGCTACCAGAACGACCGCGGCTATCGGGTCGACGGCACGCTCAGCGCCGGCAATGCCGAGGTGCAGGTCGGCCGTGGCGAAGTGAACGGCCGCGACCAGGTGCGCATAATTCGTCGCAGCACTGACAGTCGTGGCGGCGGCACCCAGCAGGTACAGGCCACCGAAGGTTATCCGGCGCTGATCCAGGTCGGCCAGAGCGTGCCGCTGACCACCACCAGCACCGGCCCCTACGGGCGGATCTATCAGGACACCCAGTACCGCGACGTCACCCGAGGCTTCTACGTAACGGCCAGCCTCTCCGGCGAACTGGTGCATGTGGCCATCAGCAGTCAGCGTGATCGCGTCAACAGCAACCGCCCAGATGTGATCGACGTGCAGAGCACCGACACCCGCGTCAGCGGCCGACTCGGCGAATGGATCACCCTTGGCGGAGTCAGCGAGGACACCAGCTCCAGCGGCCGCGACGTGCTGCGTAGGCACACCACCCAGGGCCGCGAAGACATGTCGCTGCGGATCAAGGTCGAGGCGCTCGACTGACGCCACCGACCAAAGTCGAATGCATTTTCCTCACAAGAACGATGGACAACACGCGCAACCCGCAAAACCGCTGAAACGCCCGCCTCATGGGCTGCCATGCGTGACCAGCCAGTCGTCTCCTGAATATGTAGTAGTCTGAAAAAACCACTACAAAACGTTTGACGAAGCATTTCTCGAGAGGCATGATGGCCTCGCTCCCGCTAGCCAGGGGTCCTGAAAAGGATCTCCAGATCGTTCACGAAGTACTTCGTAACGGTCCGTGTCCCAACAGCCCACAAGGCCGTACGACGAGGTTGCGACTGGAACGAAGTTGTCCTGAGGGACGGGGAAGCGTTTAGCGTCAGACAGATCGAAAGATGCAACAGGTGCCCAAGGTTTCCACGAGCCGACCGGCCCAAGCGACCTTATCGAGCTGTTCGCCACATCCCCCCTCCTCGCGGTCAATCCTCGCCCCAGCCGTCTTCTCGCCGTCAAAGTGGAAGCCTCCCGCAGCCGCTGCATCCGTGCACGCATTGCGAGGGTAGTCGGTGCTCAACCAACACATTTTTTGAAGGATTGACCATGTCCGCATATCAAAACGACATCAAGGCTGTAGCCGCTCTGAAAGAGAAGTTCGGCAGCAGCTGGAGCGCTATCAACCCCGAGTCCGTCGCCCGTATGCGCGCTCAGAACCGCTTCAAGACCGGTCTGGAAATCGCTCAGTACACCGCTGACATCATGCGCAAGGACATGGAAGAGTACGACGCCGACTCCTCCCTCTACACCCAGTCCCTGGGCTGCTGGCACGGCTTCATCGGTCAGCAGAAGCTGATCTCGATCAAGAAGCACCTGAAGACCACCAACAAGAAGTACCTGTACCTGTCCGGCTGGATGGTTGCGGCTCTGCGCTCCGACTTCGGCCCGCTGCCGGACCAGTCGATGCACGAGAAGACCGCCGTCTCCGACCTGATCGAAGAGCTGTACACCTTCCTGCGTCAGGCCGACAGCCGCGAGCTGGACCTGCTGTTCACCGCGCTGGACGCTGCTCGCGAAGCCGGCGACCAGGCCAAGGCTGCCGAGATCCAGAACCAGATCGACAATTTCGAGACCCACATCGTCCCGATCATCGCCGACATCGACGCCGGCTTCGGTAACCCGGAAGCCACCTACCTGCTGGCCAAGCGCATGATCGAAGCCGGTGCCTGCTGCATCCAGATCGAGAACCAGGTTTCCGACGAGAAGCAGTGCGGCCACCAGGACGGTAAAGTGACCGTTCCGCACGCCGACTTCCTCGCCAAGATCGCTGCCGTTCGCTACGCCTTCCTCGAGCTGGGCATCGACAACGGCGTGATCGTCGCACGTACCGACTCCCTGGGCGCCGGCCTGACCAAGCAGATCGCCGTCACCAACAAGCCGGGCGACCTGGGCGACCTGTACAACAGCTTCCTCGATTGCGAAGAAATCTCCGAAGCCGAGCTGGGCAACGGCGACGTCGTGATCAAGCGCGAAGGCAAACTGCTGCGTCCGAAGCGCCTGCCGTCCAACCTGTTCCAGTTCCGCGCTGGCACCGGTGAAGACCGCTGCGTACTGGACTGCATCACCAGCCTGCAGAACGGCGCCGACCTGCTGTGGATCGAGACCGAGAAGCCGCACGTTGGCCAGATCAAGGGCATGGTTGACCGCATCCGTCAGGTCATCCCGAACGCCAAGCTGGTGTACAACAACAGCCCGTCCTTCAACTGGACCCTGAACTTCCGTCAGCAGGTGTTCGACGCCATGGCTGCCGAAGGCAAGGACGTGTCCGCCTACGACCGCGCCAAGCTGATGAGCGTGGAGTACGACGAGACCGAACTGGCCAAGCTGGCCGACGAGAAGATCCGTACCTTCCAGCGCGACGGTTCGGCCCACGCCGGCATCTTCCACCACCTGATCACCCTGCCGACCTACCACACCGCGGCCCTGTCCACCGACAACCTGGCCAAGGGCTACTTCGCCGACCAGGGCATGCTGGCCTACGTGAAGGGCGTGCAGCGTCAGGAAATCCGTCAGGGCATCGCCTGCGTCAAGCACCAGAACATGGCTGGCTCCGACATCGGCGACAACCACAAGGAGTACTTCGCTGGCGAAGCTGCTCTGAAGGCAAGCGGTAAAGACAACACCATGAACCAGTTCCACTAAGAACGGTTCCCCTGCTGCGGACCACGCATCCGCAGCAGCTTGTTTGCCTAACTAGCCCCGGCACTGCCGGGGCTTTTTTTATCCCCCGCTTTCGGCACTTGTGCGCGCGGCTGTGGCAGGGGGCGCCATGCGCACCAGCTGTTTGCAGCGGCCTCGGTGCGCACGATGCACCCTGCAGAAAGCCCAACCTCGCAGTTTTGTGCAACAGCGCACAGCCGTTGTCACTATTCCGTCGTTTTCCTTGGTTAGCGTCATGGCTCCGTCGATCAGCCTAACCAGGAGCCCTCCATGCGCAATGAACACGAACAAGACGTGCTATTCGGCAATGGTGATGAACCGCTCAGCAACACTTCCGCCAACCCCCATATCAATGACCTTATCGAAGCCGGCCTGAGCCGTCGCCAGGTCGTCGCTGGCGGCGCTGCGCTGGGTGTCATGGGTTTTCTCGGGGTGGCCATGCCCGGCACCGCCGAGGCCGCCGGCAACCCGCTCAAGGACCTGCTCGAGCGCCTGAAAAAGCGCAGCAAGCGTCTGCCGTTCAACCCGGTGGCGGTGACCCGTGCCGATACCATCACTGTACCGGCCGGCTACAAGGCCACCACCTTCATTCCCTGGGGCACGCCGATTCGCGGCAGCTTCCCGGCTTTCCTCGAGAACGCCGGCAACAGCGCCGCCGATCAGGCCGACCAGATCGGCATGCACCATGACGGCATGCACTTCTTCCCCATCGACGGCCAGCGCGGCGGCGGGCACAAGAGCGACCACGGCCTGCTGGTACTCAACCACGAGTACATCGACGCCCCGCTGCTGCACCCCAACGGCCCCACCCTGATCGGCGGCAAGCGCAGCAGCGCCGATGAGGTTCGCAAGGAAATCAATGCCCACGGGGTTTCCGTGGTGGAAGTGCGCCGTGTGCGCGGCCAATGGGAGGTGCTGCCCAGCGCCCGCAACCGCCGCATCACCGGCGCCACGCCGATGCAGATCAGCGGCCCGGTACGCGGCCACGCCCTGCTCCGGACTCGCTACAGCCCCGACGGCACCGCCACCCGCGGCACATTGAACAACTGCGCCAACGGCTTCACCCCCTGGGGCACCTACCTGACCTGCGAGGAAAACTGGGCCGGCTATTTCGCCAGTGGCGATGCCGAACGCCCGCGTGAAATGACCCGCTACGGCGTGGGCAGCGCCAGCCGTTACGGCTGGGATCACCTGGCCGGCGACGAATTCCAGCGCTTCAACGCCACCCGCCTGGCCGCCGACGCCACCGGCGACTACCGCAACGAGCCGAATCACTTCGGCTGGATCGTCGAGATCGACCCCTTCGCGCCGGAATCCGCCCCGATCAAGCGCACCGCACTGGGTCGTTTCGCCCACGAGGGCCTGGTGTTCGCCCCGGTCAAGCCGGGCCGTCCGGTGGTGTGCTATTCCGGCGACGATTCGCAGAACGAGTACATCTACAAGTTCGTCAGCCGCGGCAAGTACGTACCGGGCCGCAGCAACGGCAGCCTGCTCGACGAGGGCACCCTCTACGTGGCGCGCTTCAAGGCCAATGGCAAGGGTGAGTGGCTGGCCCTGGACATCAAGGACAAGGCCTTCCAGGCGGCCTGCAAGGCTGCCGGAGTGAGCTTCGCCGACCAGGGTGAGGTGCTGATCAACACCCGCCTGGCTGCCGATATCGTCGGCGCCACCAAGATGGATCGCCCGGAATGGGGCGCGGTGAACCCGAACAACGGCGACGTCTACTTCACCCTCACCAACAACAGCTCGCGCACCGTCGCCGACGCGGCCAACCCGCGCCCGGCCAACGCCTACGGTCACATCATTCGCTGGCGCGAGCAGAGCCGCGACTATGCCGGTCGTGAGTTCGTCTGGAGCCTGTTCCTGCTGGCCGGCCCGGAAAGCGACAGCCTCGATCCCAACGGCAAACCGCTGACCGCCGACAATCGTCTGGCCAGCCCGGATGGCCTGTGGTTCGACGATGAAGGCCGGCTGTGGATCCAGACCGACATGAGCGGCAGCCAGCTCGCCAATGGCCCGTTCGGTAACAACCAGATGCTGGTAGCCGAACCGACCACCGGCGAGATGAAGCGCTTTTTGGTCGGCCCCGTGGGCTGCGAAGTCACCGGCATCACCGCCACGCCGGACTTCCGTACGCTGTTCGTCAACATCCAGCACCCGGGCGAAGGCTCGACCCCGACCGATTTCCGCAGCACCTGGCCGGACGGCCCCGGCCGCCGCCCGCGCTCGGCCACGGTGATCGTCACCCGCGAAGACGGAAAACCGCTGTTCTGATCCACTGCCGGCACCCTCTCCCCCTGCGGGAGAGGGTTGTCCGGCGCGTTCATTCGATGCATGGACAGGCAAAGCGCCGTGGCAGCTTCTACGCTGAGAACGCCATCGACTCGCGCAAGGAATGCCCATGCCCCGCTCCACCCTGCTGTTCGGCACCTGTCTCGTTCTGGCCGGGGCCGCCCTGAGCTGGTACTGGCTGCAGCCTGCTGCCCGGACTGCGCAGCAGGCACCTGCCACGCCGCCTACAACCAGCGCCTTGCCGCAACCAGTCGTCCCCAGCGAGCAGCCGCCTACCTCCGAACAGCTGCAGCTGCTGGCCGCCCCACAGGTCAGGCAACAGCAGCAGCGCCTGGCCTTTCATAACCGCTATCGGGACTTTATCGAGCGCGCCGCAGAACTGGACGCCGCAGCCCGCGCCGCCGAGGTGCGCGACCTCGAGCAAGGCATCGAGACGCTGGAGCAGCAAGGCGAGCTGGCCCTGAGCGAGGCGCTGCTGCTGCAACTGGCGCTGATCAAGGCGGACACTCAGGATGAAGCCGCGCAGAAGGCCCGCGGCGAGGCCCTGATACGTCGCTACCAGGCGCTGAGCGCCGAGCGCGAGGCTGCCCAGGCGCAGCGACCGGATCCGCAGTTCGAGCGCTACAAGGCCGAGGAGCGGCGCATCGTCGAGGAAGTCATGGCCCTGCAGAACGTCCCCGACGGCCTCAGCCGTGATCAGTATCTGCGTCAGCGCCTGCAGGAAGCCCGCGAGCGCAGCTATCAGTGATGATGCACTGGCAAGAAGCTACTGATTGCCCGGCAGATGTTCACCGAAATAGCCGCCGAAGAAGCGCAGCCCGAAGTTCATGCCTCTGCGTCCGGACTGGTAATAGGAGCGGTTCTGCGGCGGCACTCTCAGCTCATCAAACAAGCTATCCGCTTCCGAGAAGGCAATCCCGCCGTAGTACTGGGCGACCACGGCAAAGCGTGGGCCTCGTACCCTGCGCAGCACATGGCTGGCCAGCTGCATTGAGTGCGAAGTGATGGCCGACCCGGCCAAATGCTCGAAGTAACAGCGTCCCCAGCCGTTGCGCTGCGGCTCCCATTCCATGATGGCCACCACCGAACAATCGGATATGCCCTCGGTGAAACACCCCGCATACGCCTCGTCTGCCACGTCCCCGCACCAGGGCTGGCTCATCTGCAGATGACGCAGGTCGTTCTTCTCGCGGATGACCAGCGGGCCTGCCGTGGGCGGGAAAGGCAGTGCCAATCCGGCGCGTCCATGGCCGGCATTTCTGTCCTGCACCACGTAGGTTCCCGGCATGGATCGACTCCCTGAATGCTGCTGAAAAAGGGGCGCGGTCTGGCGCCGCGCCCCTGCGTACCATCAGAGCAACTGGTCCAGCAGGTAATACAGCAGATTGAACGGCTTGTTGCGGTCGGCTACGTCGCTGCTCTCGGAAGCATCCAGCACCTGGCCGGTGCCATCGAGCACATTGCTGACGAAGTGATCCAGCTCCAGGTTCTGCTCCTGAATATCGGAGTTGGCGAACTCGATGATGCTGGTGCAGTGGCTTTCGTTGACGTTGCGAAACTGCGGGAAATAGCCGCCGACGTTGCCCAGGTTGGCCAGCTGGCCACGCAGACGGCTGGTGTCGGTGCGCCAGCGCTGCTTGATCAGCGCCTCCTTGGTGGCCTGATCCGGCGCGTTGACGATCTCCGGATAGAAGCGCTCGTAGGAATAGGACGAGTAGTTCAGATCCTGCCAGAAGTGGGTGTGGCCCATACGGTCGCCCGGCAGGTTGCTCGACAGCGCCGGATACAGGCTGCCCAGGTCAGTGCTGGAGAAACCGGGCAGGCGCGCCTGCAGGTACTGCAGCGGCCCCTGCGCGGCATCCAGCCCCCAGGCCTGACGGATCAGGGTCTGCAACGGATAGGAGGGATAAGCCTGGTTGTCGCCGGCCAGCGCGGTGTAGACGGGGCCGGAATCGTTGATCAGGTAGCCACGATTGGGCGCGATGTCCTGACGCAGGTTGGCATAGTTGGTCAGGCTGCCGGCGCCGCCGGCACTGCAACCGGTAGCGAGCATCTGCGTCGGCCGCGGCAGGTTGTCCTTGAGCCAGCCCACCACCGCGCGCATGTTGCGCAGCCCGTTGTGATGCCACACCAGTGGCGGCTGCTGACCTTGCGGGTCTTCGTACACCGCCACCTTGTCGCCGGAGTAGATGTCGCCGGTGCAGTAAGGCACGTAGACCATGTTCCAGTTCTGCGTCTTCACCCGCGTCCAGGGATGCAGGCGCACGACGAAGGGGCTGACCAGACTCGCGCCCGGGTTGAGCAGCGACATGTAGTCGTCGGCGATGCCATTGGGGTTGCGAGCACCGCGGATGCCGCTCTGCCCGCTGCAGCTGGCGTAATCCCAGCAGGCACCACCGCCCTCCAAGTAGATGATGGTGTTGCGGGTATTGGGCACGCGGTTGATGAAGAACTTGTAGGGCGAGCCGTTGCCGCACACGGCACCGGTCTGCGGCGCCATCTGAATGGTCTGCCAGCCGTAGTAGTTACCGGGATTGAAACCGCTGTTGAAGCCGGCCGGATTGGCCAGAAGCGGATAAGGCCCGGTGCGCTGCGCCGGCGTTACCGGATTGTCCGCCTTGGGTGGCGACACCAGATTGCTCAGCGTCTGCCAGAAGTTGTAATCGCCCAGCTCCGCGCTTGCGGGCGCAGACAGGGCCAATAGCAGGACAGCGGGCACGGCACGGTACAAGGACCAAGGTGTGACGACAGGCATGGCAAACCCCTCATGTTGTTCTGGTACGAAGGGTCGGCATACCCAGGCAGGGGCAACTGCGCAGACCCAGCGAATGGTCGGGTACTGCTGGATCAGCGAATGCGTCGCGCGGCGGCGATTCATGCACGCTAGTACAAGATCGCCAGAGTGTCTCAAAACCGAGAATATCTTTTCGGGATGGAACTTAGCCTTCTAATTGCTCTCGGTTATTTCACTGCACGGTTTCTGGTCATGCTTTCGTGCTGCTACCAAAGCCTCAGGCAATTGCGCATTTCGCCGAAGATGATGCTCTCGAAAAGTCCGGCAGACTCAGCGGATGAATGAGTCGGGTGCTCAGGGCCAGCGCTCGGACGCACAAGAATGGGGCTTTTTTTGCTTCGACAAATTTACTTACATTTAACCTGCGCATAGTATGGAGCACATACTTTTGCTCAGGCGCCCTCGCAGGCGCTCATTAGCGACTAGATTAAAAGCCGTTCCTTAGCTCAAGGAGTACCGGCATGCCTGATGTGCCATCGACCCTGTCCCACGACTGGGCCTTTGCTGTCTTCCTGCTCGGAGTGTGCGGGCTCATCGCCTTCATGCTCGGCGTTTCCAGCCTGCTCGGCAGCAAGGCCTGGGGACGCAGCAAGAACGAACCCTTCGAGTCGGGCATGCTCCCCACCGGCAACGCGCGGCTGCGCCTGTCCGCCAAGTTCTATCTGGTCGCGATGCTCTTCGTGATCTTCGACGTTGAAGCCCTCTTTCTCTTCGCCTGGGCGGTCTCGGTACGCGAAAGCGGCTGGGTCGGCCTGGTCGGTGCTACCGTTTTCATAACCATTCTGTTCGCGGGTCTTGTCTACGAGTCGGCGATAGGTGCGCTGGATTGGGCACCTGAAGGACGCCGCAAGCGGCAGGCGAAGCTGAAACAATGAGGCTTTGGCGATGCAATACAAACTTACTCGGGTCGACCCGAATGCGCCCAACGAGGCGTATCCGATCGGCCAGCGGGAGCTCGTGTCCGACCCGTTGCTAGAGGATCAGGTCCACAAGAACATCTACATGGGCAAGCTGGAAGAGGTGCTCAACGGCGCCATCAACTGGGGACGCAAGAACTCCCTGTGGCCCTACAACTTCGGCCTCTCCTGCTGCTACGTGGAAATGACCACGGCCTTCACCGCCCCGCACGACGTTGCGCGTTTCGGCGCCGAGGTCATCCGCGCCTCACCCCGCCAGGCCGATTTCATGGTCATCGCCGGCACCTGCTTCATCAAGATGGCGCCGGTCATCCAGCGTCTCTACGAGCAGATGCTGGAGCCCAAGTGGGTCATTTCCATGGGTTCATGCGCCAACTCCGGCGGCATGTACGACATCTACTCGGTCGTTCAGGGGGTGGACAAGTTCCTTCCCGTGGACGTCTACATCCCCGGCTGTCCGCCCCGCCCCGAGGCATTCCTGCAAGGCCTGATGCTGCTGCAGGAGTCCATCGGCCAGGAGCGTCGCCCGCTATCCTGGGTGGTAGGAGACCAGGGCATCTACCGTGCCGAGATGCCTTCGCAGAAGGAGCAACGCCGCGAGCAGCGAATCGCCGTTACCAATCTACGTAGCCCCGACGAAGTCTGAACCGCCTCTTGCTCCGCAAGAGTCCGGCCCATTCCCTACGTTGACCGATAGCGACCGAGATCATGACTGCAGACACCGCTGTGTCCATACCGCCTTACCAGGTCGATGACCAGGACGTCATCGCCGAACTTCGCGCCCGCCTTGGCGACGACGGCTTCACCCTGCAAGCGACACGTACCGGCATGCCGGTGCTCTGGGTGAGCCGCGAACGGCTGCTGGAGGTGCTCAAATGCCTGCGCCACCTGCCGCGCCCCTATGTGATGCTCTACGACCTGCACGGCGTCGACGAGCGCCTGCGCACCCAGCGCCGCGGCCTGCCGGACGCCGATTTCACCGTGTTCTACCACCTGATGTCGCTGGAGCGTAACAGCGACGTGATGGTCAAGGTCGCCCTCAGCGAGCGCGATCTCAACCTGCCGACCGCCACCGGCATCTGGCCCAACGCCAACTGGTACGAGCGCGAGGTCTGGGACCTGTACGGCATCACCTTCCAGGGCCACCCGCACCTGACCCGCATCATGATGCCGCCGACCTGGGAAGGTCACCCGCTGCGCAAGGACTACCCGGCGCGCGCCACCGAATTCGATCCGTTCAGCCTGACCCTGGCCAAGCAGCAGCTCGAGGAGGAAGCCGCGCGCTTCCGCCCCGAAGACTGGGGCATGAAGCGTGGCGGCGAGCACGAGGACTACATGTTCCTCAACCTCGGCCCCAACCACCCGTCCGCGCACGGCGCGTTTCGCATCATCCTGCAGCTCGACGGCGAGGAGATCGTCGACTGCGTGCCGGAGATCGGCTACCACCACCGTGGCGCCGAAAAGATGGCCGAACGGCAGAGCTGGCACAGCTTCATCCCCTACACCGACCGCATCGACTACCTCGGCGGGGTGATGAACAACCTGCCCTACGTGCTGGCGGTGGAGAAGCTGGCCGGCATCAAGGTGCCGGACCGGGTCGACTTCATCCGCGTGATGCTCGCCGAGTTCTTCCGCATCACCAGCCACCTGCTGTTCCTCGGCACCTACATCCAGGACGTCGGCGCCATGACTCCGGTGTTCTTCACCTTCACCGACCGCCAGCGCGCCTACAAGGTGATCGAAGCCATCACCGGCTTCCGCCTGCACCCGGCCTGGTACCGCATTGGCGGCGTCGCCCACGACCTGCCGCGCGGCTGGGACAAGCTGGTCAAGGAGTTCGTCGACTGGCTGCCCAGGCGCCTCGACGAATACGAGAAGGCGGCGCTGAAGAACAGCATCCTCAAGGCCCGCACCATCGGCGTGGCGCAATACAACACCAAAGAAGCGCTGGAATGGGGCACCACCGGCGCCGGCCTGCGCGCCACCGGTTGCGACTTCGACCTGCGCAAGGCGCGCCCCTATTCCGGCTACGAGCACTTCGAGTTCGAAGTGCCACTGGCCGCCAATGGCGATGCCTACGACCGCTGCATGGTGCGCGTGGAAGAGATGCGCCAGAGCATCCGCATCATCGACCAGTGCCTGAAGAACATGCCGGAAGGCCCGTACAAGGCCGATCACCCGCTGACCACGCCGCCGCCTAAAGAACGCACGCTGCAGCATATAGAAACCCTGATCACCCACTTCCTGCAGGTTTCCTGGGGGCCGGTCATGCCGGCGGGCGAAGCCCTGCAGATGATCGAGGCGACCAAGGGCATCAACAGCTACTACCTGACGAGCGACGGCAGCACCATGAGCTACCGCACCCGGATTCGCACGCCCAGCTTCGCACACCTGCAGCAGATCCCCTCGGTGATCCGCGGCAGCATGGTGGCGGACCTGATCGCCTACCTGGGCAGTATCGACTTCGTCATGGCCGACGTGGACCGCTGACATGATCCAGACAACCAATAGCAGCACGCTGATCCAGACCGATCGTTTCACCCTCAGCGAAACCGAGCGCTCGGCCATCGAGCACGAGATGCATCACTACGAAGACCCGCGCGCGGCCAGCATCGAGGCGCTGAAGATCGTGCAGAAGGCGCGCGGCTGGGTGCCGGACGGCGCCAGCGAGGCCATCGGCGAGGTGCTCGGCATCCCGGCCAGCGACGTCGAGGGCGTGGCCACCTTCTACAGCCAGATCTTCCGCCAGCCGGTCGGCCGCCACGTCATTCGTGTGTGCGACAGCATGACCTGCTACATCGGTGGCCACGAAAGCGTGCTGGCCGAAATGCACAAGCAGCTCGGCATCGGCCTCGGCCAGACCACTGCAGACAACCGCTTCACCCTGCTGCCGGTGTGCTGCCTGGGCAACTGCGACAAGGCGCCGGCGCTGATGATCGATGACGACACCTTCGGCGACGTCCGCCCCGATGGCGTCGCGGCGCTGCTGGAGGCCTATCCATGAAAACCATGACCTCCATCGCCCCGGCCAACCGCGTACCGCGTCAGGAGGAAAGTCACCCGCTGACCTGGCGCCTGCGCGACGACGCCCAGCCGATATGGCTCGAGGAATACCAGGCCAAGAACGGCTACGCCGCCGCGCGCAAGGCGCTGACCGCGATGGCCCAGGCCGACATCGTGCAGACCGTCAAGGATTCCGGGCTCAAGGGCCGTGGTGGCGCGGGCTTCCCCACCGGCGTGAAGTGGGGCCTGATGCCCACCGACGAATCGCTCGATATCCGCTATCTGCTGTGCAACGCCGATGAAATGGAGCCCAACACCTGGAAGGACCGTCTGCTGATGGAACAGCTGCCGCACCTGCTGGTGGAAGGCATGCTGATCTCGGCACGGGCGCTCAAGGCCTACCGTGGCTACATCTTCCTGCGCGGCGAGTACGTCGAAGCGGCGCACAACCTCAACCGCGCCATCGAGGAAGCCAAGACCGCCGGCCTGCTCGGCAGGAACATCTTCGGCTCGGGCTTCGACTTCGAGCTGTTCGTGCATACGGGTGCGGGGCGCTACATCTGCGGCGAAGAAACCGCGCTGATCAACTCCCTGGAAGGCCGCCGCGCCAACCCGCGCGCCAAGCCGCCCTTCCCCGCCGCCGTCGGCGTATGGGGCAAGCCCACCTGCGTGAACAACGTCGAGACCCTGTGCAACGTGCCGGCCATCGTTCAGCACGGGGTGGACTGGTACAAGTCGCTGGCGCGCGAAGGCAGCGAAGACCACGGCACCAAGCTGATGGGTTTCTCCGGCAAGGTGAAGAACCCCGGCCTGTGGGAGCTGCCGTTCGGCATCAGTGCGCGCGAGCTGTTCGAGGAACATGCCGGCGGCATGCGCGATGGCTACCGGCTCAAATGCTGGCAGCCCGGCGGCGCCGGCACCGGCTTTCTGCTGCCCGAGCACCTCGATGCGCTGATGTACGCCGGCGGCATCGCCAAGGTCGGCACGCGCATGGGCACCGGCCTGGCGCTGGCGGTGGACGACTCGATCAACATGGTCTCGCTGCTGCGCAACATGGAGGAGTTCTTCGCCCGCGAGTCCTGCGGCTGGTGCACCCCCTGCCGCGACGGCCTGCCCTGGAGCGTGAAGATCCTCCGTGCCCTGGAGCGCGGCGAAGGCACTCGCGAGGACATCGCCACCCTGCTCGGCCTGGTCAACTTCCTCGGCCCCGGCAAGACCTTCTGTGCCCACGCGCCAGGCGCCGTGGAGCCGCTGGGCAGTGCCATCAAGTATTTCCGTGAAGAGTTCGAGGCCGGCGTAGCCCAGGCGACGACCACGCCCCGCATGCCGGCGGCCGCGAGCTGAACAGACGAATTCCCTTAGCCAGCCGCTTTGATCAAGCGGGCAAACGAAGACCGAAGAAATGGCCACTATCCACGTAGACGGCAACGATTTCGAAGTCGATGGGGCGGACAACCTGCTGCAGGCCTGTCTGTCTCTCGGTCTCGACATCCCCTACTTCTGCTGGCACCCGGCGCTGGGTAGCGTCGGTGCCTGCCGCCAGTGCGCGGTCAAGCAGTACAACGACGAGCATGACACCCGCGGCCGCATCGTCATGTCCTGCATGACACCCGCCACCGACAATACCTGGATCAGCATCGACGATGGCGAAGCCAAGGCCTTCCGCGCCAGCGTCGTCGAATGGCTGATGACCAATCACCCGCACGACTGCCCGGTGTGCGAGGAAGGCGGCCACTGCCACCTGCAGGACATGACGGTGATGACCGGGCACAACGCCCGCCGCTACCGCTTTACCAAGCGCACTCATCAAAACCAGGAACTGGGCCCCTTTATCGCCCACGAGATGAACCGCTGCATCGCCTGCTACCGCTGCGTGCGCTACTACAAGGACTACGCCGGCGGCACCGACCTGGGCGTGTTCGGCGCGCACGACAACGTGTACTTCGGCCGTGTCGAGGACGGCACGCTGGAAAGCGAGTTCTCCGGCAACCTGGTGGAGGTCTGCCCGACCGGCGTGTTCACCGACAAGACCCACTCGGCGCGCTACAACCGCAAGTGGGACATGCAGTTCGCCCCGAGCATCTGCCATGGCTGCGCCAGTGGCTGCAACATCAGCCCCGGCGAGCGCTACGGTGAGCTGCGGCGCATCGAGAACCGCTTCAACGGCTCGGTGAACCAGTACTTCCTCTGCGACCGCGGCCGCTTCGGCTACGGCTACGTCAACCGCGCAGACCGTCCGCGCCAACCGCTGCTGGCCGGCCAGGCCATCGGCATCGACGCCGCGCTGGACAAGGCCGCCGAGCTGCTCGAAGGCAAGCGCGTGATCGGCATCGGCTCGCCGCGCGCCAGTCTGGAATCCAACTTCGCCCTGCGCGAACTGGTGGGCGCCGACAACTATTACAGCGGTATCGCCGCCGGCGAACTGGCCAATATCCGCCTGATCCGCGACATCCTGCAGAATGGCCCGCTGCCGACCCCGACCCTGCGCGACGTCGAGCTGCACGACGCCATCTTCGTCCTTGGCGAAGACGTGACCCAGACCGCCGCCCGTCTGGCCCTGGCCCTGCGTCAGGCAGTCAAGGGCAAGGCCACGGAGATCGCCGCCGGGGCGCGCATTCAGGACTGGCACATGGCAGCGGTGCAAAACGTTGCCCAGCACGCCCTGCACCCGCTATTTATCGCCAGCGTGACGGCGACCCGACTCGACGATATCGCCGAGCAGTGCGTGCACGCCGCGCCGGCCGACCTGGCCCGCATCGGTTTCGCCGTGGCCCATGCCATCGACCCCAGCGCACCGCCCGTCGACGGCCTGGAAGCTGAGGCGCAAGCGCTGGTACAACGCATCGCCGACGCTTTGCTCGCGGCCAAACGCCCGCTGATCGTCTCCGGCGCCTCGCTGGGCGACAAGGCCCTGATCGAAGCCGCCGCCAATATCGCCAGCGCGCTGAAGAACCGCGAGAAGAGCGGTTCGCTGAGTTTGGTCGTACCCGAAGCCAACAGCCTGGGGCTGGCCCTGCTGGGTGGTGATTCGGTCGATGCTGCATTGGACGCCCTGAGCAGCGGCCAGGCCGATGCCGTGATCGTGCTGGAGAACGACCTGTACCGCCGCGCCGAGGCGGCCAAGGTCGATGCCGCGCTCGGCGCCGCCAAGGCGGTGATCGTCGCCGATCACCAGCGCACCGCCACCGGCGAACGCGCCCACCTGCTGCTGCCGGTGGCCAGCTTCGCCGAAGGCGACGGCACCCTGGTCAGCCTCGAGGGCCGCGCTCAGCGTTTCTTCCAGGTCTATGAACCGAGCTACTACGACGCGGGCATTCTGATCCGCGAAGGCTGGCGCTGGCTGCACGCGCTGCACAGCACCCTGCAGGGCAAGGCCGTGGACTGGACGCAACTGGATCAGGTCACCGCCGCCTGCGCCGCCAGCAACCCGCTGCTGGCCGGTATCGAGAACGCCGCGCCGAGCGCCTCGTTCCGCATCAAGGGTCTCAAGCTTGCGCGCGAGCCGCACCGCTACAGCGGCCGCACCGCCATGCGCGCCAATATCAGCGTGCACGAGCCGCGTCAGCCGCAGGACCAGGACTCGGCCTTCGCCTTTTCCATGGAAGGCTACGCCGGCAGCGTTGAGGCCCGGCAGCAGATTCCCTTCGCCTGGTCGCCAGGCTGGAACTCGCCGCAGGCCTGGAACAAGTTTCAGGACGAAGTCGGTGGGCATCTGCGCGCAGGCGACCCCGGCGTGCGGCTGATCGAAGCCGCCGGCAACGCCCTGCCCTGGTTCAGCGTGAACGCTGCGTTCAGTCCGGCAGCCGGCACCTGGCAGGTGGCGCCGCTGCACCACCTGTTCGGCAGTGAGGAAAACTCCGCGCGCGCCGAGCCCATCCAGCAGCGCATGCCCGAGCCCTACGTGGCCCTGCCGCGCGAAGAAGCGGCGCGCCTGGGTGTTAACGACGGCGCGCTGCTGGCCCTGCGTATCAATGGCCAGGCCCTGCGCCTGCCGCTCAAGGTACGCGACGACCTGGCCGTCGGTCTGGTCGGCCTGCCGGTTGGCTTGCCGGGGCTTGCGGCGACGCTTGCCGGTGCCAGCGTGACCCTGCTGCAGGAGGCCGCGCAATGAACTGGCTGACGCCCGAACTGATCGAGATACTGGTCGCGGTGCTCAAGGCCATCGTCATCCTGCTGGCGGTGGTGGTCTGCGGCGCGCTGCTGAGCTTCGTCGAACGGCGCCTGCTCGGCTGGTGGCAGGATCGCTACGGCCCCAACCGCGTCGGGCCGTTCGGCATGTTTCAGATCGCCGCCGACATGATCAAGATGTTCTTCAAGGAGGACTGGACGCCGCCGTTCGCCGACAGATTCATCTTCGTCCTGGCACCGATGATCGCCTTCGCCGCCATGCTGATGGCTTTCGCCATCATCCCGATCACCCCGACCTGGGGCGTGGCGGACCTGAACATCGGCATCCTGTTCTTCTTCGCCATGGCCGGCCTGTCGGTCTACGCGGTGCTGTTCGCCGGCTGGTCGAGCAACAACAAGTTCGCCCTGCTTGGCAGCCTGCGCGCCTCGGCCCAGACCATCTCCTACGAGGTGTTCCTGGCCCTGGCGCTGATGGGTGTGGTGGCGCAGGTCGGCTCGTTCAACATGCGCGACATCGTCGACTACCAGGCGCAGAACCTGTGGTTCATCATTCCGCAGTTCTTCGGCTTCTGTACCTTCTTCATCGCCGGCGTGGCCGTGACCCACCGTCACCCCTTCGACCAGCCGGAAGCCGAGCAGGAGCTGGCCGACGGCTATCACATCGAATACGCCGGGATGAAATGGGGCATGTTCTTCGTTGGCGAATACGTCGGCATCGTGACCATTTCGGCGCTGCTGGTGACGCTGTTCTTCGGTGGCTGGCACGGTCCGTTCGGCCTCCTGCCGCAGATCCCGTTCTTCTGGTTCGCGCTGAAAACGGCCTTCTTCATCATGATCTTCATCCTGCTGCGCGCGTCGATCCCACGTCCGCGCTACGACCAGGTCATGGCCTTCAGCTGGAAGTTCTGCCTGCCGCTGACCCTGATCAACCTGCTGGTGACCGGCGCCCTGGTGCTGGCCGCGGCCCAGTAAGGAGACCCACAGAATGTTCAAGTACATATGGGATGTGCTGGTCGGTACCGGCACCCAACTGCGCAGCCTGGTCATGGTGTTCAGCCATGGCTTTCGCAAGCGCGACACCCTGCAATACCCGGAAGAGCCGGTCTACCTGCCGCCGCGCTACCGTGGCCGCATCGTCCTGACCCGCGACCCCGATGGCGAGGAGCGCTGCGTGGCATGCAACCTGTGCGCCGTGGCCTGCCCGGTGGGCTGCATCTCGCTGCAGAAGGCCGAGACCGACGACGGTCGCTGGTACCCGGAGTTCTTCCGCATCAACTTCTCGCGCTGCATCTTCTGCGGCCTGTGCGAGGAAGCCTGCCCGACCACCGCGATCCAGCTCACCCCGGACTTCGAGATGGGCGAGTACAAGCGCCAGGATCTGGTGTACGAGAAGGAAGACCTGCTGATCAGCGGCCCCGGCAAGAACCCGGACTACAACTTCTACCGCGTTGCCGGCATGGCCATCGCCGGCAAGCCCAAGGGCGCCGCGCAGAACGAGGCCGAGCCGATCAACGTCAAGAGCCTGCTGCCATGACTCGTTCTTACCCTCTCCCCCAGCTCCTTTCCCGTACACGGGAAAGGGGCGCCATGAGGAGCTTCTGATGGAATTCGCGTTTTACTTCGCCGCCGGCGTGGCGGTGGCAGCCACGGTGGGGGTGGTCACCAACACCAACCCGGTGCATGCCCTGCTGTACCTGATCGTCTCGCTGCTGGCAGTGTCGATGGTGTTCTTCGCCCTTGGTGCGCCCTTCGCCGGCGCACTGGAAATCATCGTCTACGCGGGCGCCATCATGGTGCTGTTCGTCTTCGTGGTGATGATGCTCAACCTCGGCCCGGCCGCCGTGGATCAGGAGCGCAAGTGGCTTGCCCCCGGCATCTGGATCAGCCCGGCGCTGCTCAGCGCCCTGCTGCTGGGGCAGCTGCTCTACGTGCTGCTGGCACAACCCGGCGATGCGACCATCGGCCATGCCAGCGTCGAAGCCAAGGCGGTCGGCATCAGCCTGTTCGGCCCCTACCTGCTGGCGGTGGAGCTGGCCGCCATGCTGCTGCTCGCCGCGCTGGTCGCCGCCTTCCATCTCGGCCGTCACGATGCCAAGGAGCCCAACGCATGACCGGCATTCCCATGGAGCACGGCCTGGCACTGGCCGCGGCGCTGTTCTGCATCGGCCTGGTCGGCCTGATGGTGCGGCGCAACATCCTGTTCATTCTGATGAGCCTGGAAGTGATGATGAACGCCGCCGCGCTGGCCTTCGTCGTCGCCGGCGCCCGCTGGGGCCAGCCTGACGGCCAGGTGATGTTCATCATGGTGATCACCCTGGCCGCCGCCGAGGCCAGCATCGGCCTGGCGATCCTGCTGCAGCTGTATCGCCGCTTCAACACCCTGGATATCGACGCTGCCAGCGAGATGCGCGGATGAACCTTCTAGCCCTGACCCTGTTCTTCCCGCTGCTTGGCTGGCTGCTGCTGGCCTTCTCGCGCGGACGCCTGACGGAAAACACCAGCGCGCTGATCGGCGTCGGCTCCATCGGCCTGGCGGCGGCCAGCGCTGCCTGGGTGACTGCCGACTTCCTCGGCAACCCGCCGGCCGGCGGCGCCTACAGCCTGACCCTGTGGCAGTGGATGAGCGTCGAAAGCCTGGCGCCGAGCTTCACCCTGTATCTCGACGGTCTGTCGCTGACCATGCTGGGCGTGGTCACCGGCGTGGGTTTTCTGATCCACCTGTTCGCCAGCTGGTACATGCGCGGCGAGGAAGGCTATTCGCGCTTCTTCGCCTACACCAACCTGTTCATATTCAGCATGTTGCTGCTGGTACTCGGCGACAACCTGCTGGTGCTGTTCTTCGGCTGGGAAGGCGTGGGCCTGTGCTCGTACCTCCTGATCGGCTTTTACTACAAGCACGTACCCAACGGTAACGCGGCGCTCAAGGCCTTCATCGTCACCCGCGTGGGCGACGTGTTCCTGATGATCGGCCTGTTCCTGCTGTTCCTCAACCTCGGCACCCTGAACATCCAGGAGCTGATGACGCTGGCGCCGCAGCAGTACGCGGCCGGCGACGCCTGGCTGTGGCTGGCCACCCTGATGCTGCTGGGCGGCGCAGTGGGCAAGTCCGCCCAGTTGCCGCTGCAGACCTGGCTGGCCGACGCCATGGCCGGCCCGACCCCGGTCTCGGCGCTGATCCACGCGGCGACCATGGTCACTGCCGGCGTGTACCTGATCGCCCGTACCCACGGCCTGTTCCTGCTGACCCCCGAGATTCTCGAGCTGGTCGGCATCGTCGGCGGCGTGACCCTGGTGCTGGCCGGCTTCGCCGCCCTGGTGCAGACCGACATCAAGCGCATCCTCGCCTACTCGACCATGAGCCAGATCGGCTACATGTTCCTGGCCCTGGGCGTCGGCGCCTGGGATGCGGCGATCTTCCATCTGATGACCCACGCCTTCTTCAAGGCCCTGCTGTTCCTCGCCTCCGGTGCAGTGATCCACGCCTGCCACCACGAGCAGAACATCTTCAGGATGGGCGGGCTGTGGAAGAAGCTGCCGCTGGCCTACGCCAGCTTCGTCGTCGGCGGTGCGGCCCTGGCTGCCCTGCCGCTGCTCACCGCCGGTTTCTACTCCAAGGACGAGATTCTCTGGGAAGCCTTCGCCAGTGGCCACCGCGACCTGCTCTACGCGGGGCTGGCCGGTGCCTTCCTGACCTCGATCTACACCTTCCGCCTGATCTTCATCGCCTTCCATGGCGAGCAGAAGACCGAAGCGCATGCCGGCCATGGCCTCGCCCACAACCTGCCGCTGCTGGTGCTGATCGTGCTGTCCACCTTCATCGGCGCCTGGATCACCCCGCCGCTGGCCGGCGTGCTGCCGCAGAGCGCAGGCCATGCCGGCGGCGAAGCCAAACACAGTCTGGAACTGCTCTCCGGCCTGATCGCGGTAAGCGGCATCGTCCTCGCCGCCCTGCTCTTCCTCGGCCAGCGCCGCGTTGCATCGGCCGTCGCGCAGAGTGCGCCGGGTCGCCTGCTGAGCGCGCTATGGTTCGCCGCCTGGGGTTTCGACTGGCTCTACGACAAGCTGTTCGTACGCCCCTACCTGCTGCTCTGCCGCCTGCTGCAGCGCGACCCCATCGACCGCGGCATCCGCGTGATTCCGCTGCTGGCCCGCGGCGGCAACGCCCTGCTGGCCAGCAGTCAGACCGGCCAGGTGCGCTGGTACGCCGCCTCGGTCGCTGGCGGTGCCGTCCTGGTCATCGCCGTCATCCTCTTTCTGAGTTAAGGAAAACAGCCTGATGATTCTCCCCTGGCTAATCCTGATCCCCTTCATCGGCGGTCTGCTGTGCTGGCAAGGCGAGCGTTTCGGCCACGTCCTGCCGCGCTGGCTCGCGCTGATCACCATGGGCCTGCTGCTCGGCCTCGGCCTGTGGCTGTGGGCCAGCGGCGACTTCACCCTGGCGCCGGCGCCGGACGGCGGCCCGCGCTGGGCCCACGAGTTCGTCATCGACTGGATTCCGCGCCTGGGCATCACCATCCATCTGGCCATGGACGGCCTGTCGGTGCTGATGGTGGTACTCACCGGCCTGCTCGGCGTGCTCTCGGTGCTGTGTTCGTGGAACGAGATCCAGCACCGCGTCGGCTTCTTCCACCTCAACCTGATGTGGATTCTTGGCGGCGTGGTCGGCGTGTTCCTCGCCGTCGACCTGTTCCTGTTCTTCTTCTTCTGGGAAATGATGCTGGTGCCGATGTACTTCCTCATCGCGCTCTGGGGTCATAGCGGCAGCGACGGGCGCACCCGCATCACCGCCGCCACCAAGTTCTTCATCTTCACCCAGGCCAGCGGCCTGATCATGCTGGTGGCGATCCTCGCCCTGGTGCTCGTGCACTTCAACCAGACCGGCGTGCTGACCTTCAACTACGCCGACCTGCTGCAGACCGAGCTGGCGCCGGGCACCGAATACCTGCTGATGCTCGGCTTCTTCATCGCCTTCGCGGTGAAGTTCCCGGTGGTGCCGGTGCACTCCTGGCTGCCGGACGCCCACGCCCAGGCGCCCACCGCCGGCTCGGTGGACCTGGCCGGCATCCTGCTGAAGACCGCCGCCTACGGCCTGCTGCGTTTCGCCCTGCCGCTGTTCCCCAACGCCTCGGCGGAGTTCGCGCCCATCGCCCAGTGGCTGGGCGTGTTCGCCATCCTCTATGGCGCCTTATTGTCCTTCGCGCAGACCGACATCAAGCGCCTGGTGGCCTACTCCAGCGTGTCGCACATGGGCTTCGTGCTGATCGCCATCTACTCCGGCAGCCAGATCGCCCTGCAGGGTGCGGTGGTGCAGATGGTCGCCCACGGCCTGTCCGCCGCCGCGCTGTTCATCCTCTGCGGCCAGCTCTACGAGCGCCTGCACACCCGTGACCTGCGCCAGATGGGCGGGATCTGGGCGCGCATGCCGTGGCTGCCGGCCATCAGTCTGTTCTTCGCCGCCGCCGCGCTGGGCCTGCCGGGCACCGGCAACTTCGTCGGCGAGTTCCTCATCCTGATCGGCAGCTTCCACGGCGCGCCCTGGGTCGTGGTGATCGCCGCCACCGGCCTGGTGCTGGGCTCGGTGTACGCCCTGGCGATGATCCACCGCGCCTATTTCGGCCCGGTGCAGCAGGATGCGCCGCTGCCCGGGCTCAAGCCGCGCGAGCTGAGCATGGTGCTCGGCCTCGCGGTCCTGCTGATCCTGCTTGGCGTCTACCCGCAGCCGGTGCTCGACACCTCAGCCGCCAGCATGCATGGCGTGCAGCAGTGGATGGCAGACGCTCTCAATCAACTCGCTTCGGCCCGCTAGCTTATGGAGCATCACGCTGTGGAATTCACCGCCCAACACCTGATCGCCCTGTTGCCGCTGCTGGTCACCTGCACGAGCGCGATCGTGGTGATGCTGGCCATCGCCGCCAGGCGCAACCATGCCCTGACCTTCGTGCTGACCGTGCTCGGTCTCAACCTCGCACTGCTGTCGCTGCTGCCGGCCATGGGCGTGGCGCCCCTGGAGGTTACCGCGCTGTTGCAGATCGACCGCTTCGCCGGCTACTACATGGCCCTGGTGCTCGCCGCCAGCCTGGCCTGCGTGACGCTGACCCACGCCTATCTGGGCGGTCAGTCCGGCAAGGGCTATCCGGGCAACCGCGAGGAGCTGTATCTGCTGATCCTGCTGTCGGCCGCCGGCGGCCTGGTGCTGGCCAGCGCGCAGCACCTGGTGGGTCTGTTCATTGGCCTGGAGCTGCTGTCGGTGCCGACCTACGGCATGATCGCCTACGCCTTCTTCAACAAGCGTTCGCTGGAGGCCGGCATCAAGTACATGGTGCTGTCGGCCGCGGGTTCGGCCTTCCTCCTGTTCGGCATGGCGCTGCTCTATGCCGAGGCCGGCGACATGGGTTTCCGCGCCATCGGCGCCAGCCTGGCGCAGGGCAGCAGCCTGCTGGTGGAACTGGGCATCGGCATGATGCTGATCGGCCTGGCCTTCAAGCTGTCGCTGGTGCCCTTCCACCTGTGGACGCCGGACGTCTACGAAGGCGCGCCGGCGCCGGTGGCAGCCTTCCTCGCCACGGCCAGCAAGGTGGCGGTATTCGCCGTGCTGCTGCGCCTGTATCAGATCTCTCCGGCCACCGCCGGCGGCTGGCTGAACGAGCTGCTGACGCTGATCGCCATCGCCTCGATCCTGTTCGGCAACCTGCTGGCGCTGCTGCAGAACAACCTCAAGCGCCTGCTGGGTTATTCCTCCATCGCCCACTTCGGTTACCTGCTGGTGGCGTTGATCGCCAGTCAGGGCCTGGCCGTGGAAGCCATCGGCGTGTACCTGGCCACCTACGTGCTGACCAGCCTCGGCGCGTTCGGCGTGATCACCCTGATGTCCACGCCCTACAGCGGTCGCGATGCCGATGCGCTGTACGAGTACCGCGGCCTGTTCTGGCGCCGTCCGTACCTGACCGCCGTGCTCACGGTGATGATGCTGTCGCTGGCCGGCATACCGCTGACGGCCGGCTTCATCGGCAAGTTCTACGTGATCGCCGCCGGGGTCGAGGCGCAGCTGTGGTGGCTGCTGGGTGCCATGGTGCTGGGCAGCGCCATCGGCGTGTTCTATTACCTGCGGGTGATGGTCACGCTGTTCATGCGCGAGCCCAATCTGCGCCGCCACGACGCCCCCTTCGACTGGGGCCAGCGTGCTGGCGGCATCATGCTGCTGGTGGTGGCTCTGCTCGCCTTCTTCCTCGGCGTGTATCCGCAACCACTGCTGGAGCTGGTGCATAACGCAGGGCTGGTCGCCCTGGCGCAGTGACCGACAAGCCCCGCGAAATGCGGGGCTTGTTTCATCGGCTGAGGCTTAGGTCGCGTAGCCCGGATGCAATCCGGGGAACTGGCGTCGATCCCTTCCCGGATGGCATCCGGGCTAGCGCCGAGCCACCAGGAACAGACGCGGAAACGGCAGCAGCACCCGGCCATCGGCCTGCGCCGGATAGGCCTCGGCAATCGCCGCCTGGTAACGCTCGAGGAAGGCTGCCTGCTCTGCGGCATCCAGCGGCTGCAGGAACGGCAGCAGCGCCGTCGACTTGAACCACTCCACCACCGCAGCGGCATTGTCCAGTACGTGGAAGTAGGTGGTGCGCCAGATATCCAGTTCGCTGGCATGGGCGCCGAGGATGTCGTAATAGGTCTGTGCGCTGTGCCGCTCGGCATGGCGCACGTCGCCGATGCGCGCCGCCCATGGCCCCACGGCGGCCACCTCGCGGGCCAGGCGATGGGCCGGCTCCTGCAGGTTGTCCGGGGTCTGGATCGCCAGCCAGCCACCCGGCGCCAGCTGTCTCAGCAGCGCCGGATAGAGCTGGGCATGGTCCGGCAGCCACTGCAGCGAGGCGTTGGCCAGGATCAGCTGCGGCGCTACCTCGGCCTGCCAGTGCTGGATATCCGCCAACTGGAAGCTGACCTGTGGCAGGCGCTCGCGGGCGGCGCGCAGCATGTCTTCGCTGTTGTCGATGCCGATCAGCCGCGCCCCCGGCGCATGCGCCTGCAGCACTGCGGTGGAGTTGCCGGGGCCGCAACCCAGGTCAATGGCCAGTTCGATGCCTTCGCGCGGCACCGCCGCCAGCAGGTCGTATACCGGGCGGGTACGCTGGCGTTCGAACAGGGAGTACTGCTGGGCAGACCAACTCATCGCATCGTTCCTCCAATTCAATGGCGAGCGGCAGGATAGCAGGCGCATCCGGCTTCTCGACCACACCGGCAAGTTTCCGCTTTCCGCCATCGCGCACATGGCGGAAACCCGCCACGCGCTGTGCGCCAGGTCACAGTGCTTTTCGCACGCCCAGCAGGCTGGCGAAATTTCGCCACACTGGCATAAGGCTTGCCATGCAAGCAGCCAGCTTCGCTGGAAAAAGCCTGTTACCCCAGCACCGAAGCGACCAACACTCAAGCAGCCGTCAAGGCTCCGCAACCGATAAGAAGAAAAGGAAGCAGTATGTTCAATACCCTACGCGCCCTGGCCGCCTGCGCCCTGGCGTTAGCCTCTCTCAGCGCCGCCACGGCGCTGGCCGACGAACCTATCCTGATCAAGTTCTCCCATGTGGTTGCCGACGGTACGCCGAAGGGTCAGGGTGCGTTGCTGTTCAAGCAACTGGTCGAGGAACGCCTGGCCGGCAAGGTCCGGGTGGAGGTCTACCCCAACTCCACGCTGTATGGCGATGCCAACGAACTGGAGGCCCTGCGCAACAACGACGTACAACTGCTGGCACCTTCGCTGGCCAAGTTCGAGCAGTACACCAAGCAGCTGCAGGTGTTCGACCTGCCCTTCCTGTTCGACGACCTGGAGGCCGTCAACCGCTTCCAGAAGCGCGCCAAGGGCCGTCAGCTGCTGCGCTCGATGGAAGACCACAACATCGTCGGCCTGGCCTACTGGCACAACGGCATGAAGCAACTCTCGGCCACCCGTGCGCTGAACATGCCCGGCGATGCCAATGGTCTGAGCTTCCGCATCCAGCCCTCGGCGGTGCTCGAGGCGCAATTCCGCCAACTGGGCGCAAATGCGCAGAAACTGCCCTTCGCGGAGGTCTTCAAGGCGCTGCAAAGCGGTCAGGTGCAGGGCGCGGAGAACCCCTGGTCGAACATCTACAGCCAGAAGCTGCATGAGGTACAGCCGTTCATCAGCGAAACCAACCACGGCGTGCTGGACTACATGCTGGTGAGCAACTCGCGCTTCTGGTACGGCATTCCGCATCAGATCCGCATGGAACTGGAAGGCATCATCGACGAAGTCACCTACGCGGTGAACAAGCAGGCCGAGGCCGCCAACCAGACCGACCGCCAGCGCATCGTCAGTTCCGGCCGCAGCCAGGTCATCACCCTCAGCCCCGAAGAGCGCGAAGCCTGGCGCGAAGCCATGCGCCCGGTGTGGCAGCAGTTCGAGACGGTGATCGGCAGCGATGTGATCAAGGCGGCGCAGACGGTGAACCGCAAGCAGCGCAACTGATGGCGAAAAACCGCCACCCTCATGCCGCCGACAGATGCTCCGGCGGCAGAGGCTGGCCAAGCAGGTAGCCCTGCAGGGAATCGCAGCCCAGCTCGGTGAGAAACGCCTGCTGCTGACGGGTCTCCACCCCTTCGGCGACGATGCGCAGGTCCAGTGCCTGCCCCAGTGCGACGATGGCCGAAACGATGGCGGCGTCGTCGCCATCGTGCTCCAGGTCGCGCACGAAACCGCGGTCGATCTTCAGCTCGTTGGCCGGTAGCCGCTTGAGGTAGAGCAGGCTGGAGTAACCGGTGCCGAAATCGTCGATGGCGATGTCCACGCCCATACCGGCCAGCTGTTCGAGAATCGCCAGACTGGCGTTCACATCGTGCATCGCCGTGCTTTCGGTAATCTCCAGGGTCAGGCAGTTGGCCGGCAGCCCATGCCGGTCCAGGGTCCGCCGCACGCTTTCGACCAGCTCACCATGACAGAACTGCAGCGCCGACAGGTTCACCGCTACGCGCCAGTCGCGGCGCCCCTGCTCGTACCACAGGCGCATCTGCCGGCAGGCCTCGTTCAGCACCCAGTCGCCGATGGCGATGATCAGCCCGGTCTTTTCTGCCAGGCCGATGAAACGATCCGGCGTCAGCAAGCCCTGCTGCGGATGCTGCCAACGCAGCAGCGCCTCGGCGCCGATCATGCGCTCGCTGCCGGTGGCGAACTTGGGCTGGTAGTACAGCAGGAACTCGCCGCGCTCCAGCGCCGCCCGCAGATCGTGCAGCAGCTGCAGTTGCTGGCGCGCATTGGTGTTCATCGAGCGTTCGAAGAAGCTATAGCCGTTCTTGCCCAGCCCCTTGGCGTGGTACATCGCGGCGTCGGCATTGATCAGCAGTTCCTGTTGATTGCTGCCGTCCCCCGGGTACACCGCGATGCCGACGCTGGTGGAGACGCGCAGCTCGTGCTCGTCCACCCGGAACGGCTGGCTCAGCAGGCTGACCACCTGCCCCGCCACGCTGGCGGCATCGTCGGCCTGGCGCAGTTCGGCGAGCAGCACGAACTCGTCGCCGCCGATGCGTGCCAGGCTGTCCTGTGCTCGCAGATTGGCGCGCAGGCGCTGGGCCACGGCCACCAGCAACTGGTCGCCGATGTGGTGGCCGAAGGCGTCGTTGACCGGTTTGAAGCCGTCCAGGTCCATGAACAGCAGGGCGAAATGGCCGCCGTTGCGCTGCACCTTGAGAATACTCTGGCCGATGCGGTCTTCCAGCAGCAGGCGGTTGGGCAGCTTGGTCAGGCCGTCGTGCAGGGCCAGCTCGGTGAGCTCCGCGTTAGCCCTGGCCAGCGACTGGCTGAGCAGCGCCGTACGTGCCTCCAGGCGGGCATCGAGAATCGAGGTGAGCAAGGCGATGGCCAGCACCGCCAGGGTCACCACCACCACCAGGCTGGCCAGCCAGCCGCTGCCCAGCCCGCTGCCGGCTGCAGCGCAGTAGCTGCCCTCGGCGAAGTTCGCCGCCGCCATACCGGTGAAGTGCATGCCGACGATGGCCACGCCCATGATCACCGCCGCCCCCGCCCGCGCCACGCGCACGTAGGGGGTGTCGCGACGCAGGCGGAAGGCGATCCATAGCGCCGCGCCCGAGGCGACCACGGCGATCAGCAGCGACAGGCCGAACAACAGCGGGTCGTAGTCGATCCCCGGCTGCATGCGCAGCGCCGCCATGCCGATGTAGTGCATGGCCGCGATGCCCGTGCCCATGGCCAGCGCGCCGAGGCCCAGCTGCCAGGCCGGCAGCTCGGGCTGGCTGACCAGCCACAGGGCAAAGCCCGAGGCGAGTATGGCGATGCCCAGCGACAACAGGGTGATGGTCAGGTCGTAACCCAGCGGGATGGGCAGACTGAAGGCGAGCATGCCGACGAAATGCATGGACCAGATGCCAATGCCCATGGCCAGCGCGCCGCCGACTATCCAGAGCGAGCGGGCAACACCTCGGGCACTGGCGATGCGGCCAGCCAGATCGAGCGCGGTGTAGGAGGCGAGAATCGCCACGCACAGCGACAACAGCACCAGGGAATAGTCGTAACTACCGATCAGCATTCGAACACTCTACAGGTTTGCGCCGACCGCGGAGCGCGGTGTGCTCCGTATCCCTGATGGCCAGTTGCAAGCATCATCGACAAGAGCGCGAATCTTAGCGCAAAGCCCGACCAGGGATGAACCCGATACCCCAGTTGACTACTGGGTCATTGTGCTTTGCTCGTCCGCTCGTCGGTTTCGCGCAACTGCTCGCTCTGCCAGCCACCGCCGAGAGCGGCAATCAGTTGCACGCTCGCGGTCAGCCGGCTGCCCAGCAACGTGAGGTTGCTACGTTCGTTGTTCAGCGCGGTGGCCTGCACATTGACCACGCTGTTGTAGTCCAGGGTGCCGGCGCGGTACTGGTTCTCGATCAGGCGCAGCGATTCGCGCGCGGCGTCCAGTGCCTGCTGCTGGATGCCGCTCTCCTGCTCCAGCACGCGCAGTTGCACCAGATAGTCTTCCACCTCGCGAAACCCGTCCAGCACCGCCTGGCGGTACTGCGCCACGGTCTGGTCGTAGGCGGCCTCGCTGCGTTCCAGCTCGGCGCGGCGGGCGCCGCCGTCGAACAGGGTCAGCGCCAGTTGCGGGCCGAGCGACCAGAAGCGGTTGGGCACTTCGATCCAGTCGGCGAAGCTGCTGCCGCGGTAGCCGCCGCTGGCCGAAATGGTCAGGTCGGGAAACCAGGCCGCCTCGGCCACGCCGATCTGTGCGTTGGCCGCCATCACCCGTCGTTCGGCCGCGGCGATGTCGGGACGCCGCTCGAGCAGCTGCGAAGGCAATGCCAGCGGAATCGGCGGCAGCTGCGGCACGCTTTCGCGCTCGGCGATGGACAGTTCGGCCGGGCTGACGCCCACCAGCACGGCGATGGCATGTTCCAGCTGGGCGCGCTGCCACTCGAGATCGACCGCCTGCGCCTGGGTGCTGCGCAGCTGGGTGGTGGCCTGGGTCACGTCGGATTTGGGCACGATGCCGGCCCTGTACTGGTTTTCGGTCAGGCGCAACGAGCGCGCATAGGCGGCGACCGTGGCATCGAGCAGGCGCTTCTGCTCATCCAGCACGCGCAACTGCAGGTAGTTCTGCACCAGCTCGCTCTGCAGGCTCAGGCGCGCCGCGGCCAGGTCGGCGGCACTGGCCTCGAACTCGGCACGGCTGGCCTCCAGGCCGCGGCGCAGCTTGCCCCAGACATCCAGCTCCCAGGCGGCGTTGAGGCTGAGGTCATAACTCTTGGAAATGCTCGACGCACCGGAGCCGCTGACGGTGACGCCATCGGCGGTACGGATGGTGCTGTCACCGCCCCCCTGCCCGGCCCGAGTCACCCCGGCGCTGCCGGACAGGGTCGGATAGAAGCGCGCCCGCGCGCCACGCACCAGCGCACGGGCCTGGCGGTACTGCGCCTCGGCCGCGGCCAGGTTCTGGTTGGACAGGTGCAGGCGCTCGACCAGGGCGTTGAGTTCGGCGTCGCCGTACAGCTCCCACCAGGCGCCGCGCTCCAGGGCGTCGCCTGGGGTAGCGGCCTTCCAGCCCGCGACCTGTTTGAACTGCATCGGCGCTGCCAGCTCGGGGCGCTGATAGTCGGGGCCGAGCATGCAGCCGCCGAGCATCCCCAGCAGCACGAACAGACCGTAGCAGCGGGCTCTGCTGGCGAACGGAGCGGAATTGAAGGCTTCGCGAGCAGCGCTCGCTTCTGGGATGTTCATAGCGGGGTTTCCAACGAAGCATCGGTGCGCACGCCGCGCCAGCGGTTGACGCGGTGGCGCAGGCGGTCGAAGTAGAGGTAGATCACCGGCGTGGTGTAGAGCGTCAGCAACTGGCTGAGTACCAGGCCACCGACAATGGTGATGCCCAGCGGCTGGCGCATTTCCGAGCCTTCGGCACTGCCCAGCACCAGCGGCAGCGCGCCGAGAATGGCCGCCAGGGTGGTCATCAGGATCGGCCGAAAGCGCAGCAGGCAGGCGCGGCGGATGGATTCCTGCGGGCTGAGATGCTCGCCGCGTTCCAGTTGCAGCGCCAGGTCGACCATGAGGATGGCGTTCTTCTTGACGATGCCGATCAGCAGGAACAGGCCCAGGAGCGAAATCAGGCTGAACTCCATGCCCACCAGCTGCAGCGCGAGCAAGGCGCCGACGCCGGCCGAGGGCAGCGTGGAGAGGATGGTCAGCGGATGCACGTAGCTCTCGTAGAGCACGCCGAGCACGATGTACACCACCACCAGCGCCAGCAGGATCATCAGCGGCTGGTTGCCCTGGGTCTGCTGGAAGGCCGCGCCGGTGCCGCCCAGGGTGCCCTGCACCTCGGTGGGCAGACCGAGGCGCGCCACCGCGTCTTCTATCGCCCTGCTGGCCTGATCCAGGCTTACGCCCTCGGCCAGGGCGAAGCCGATGTTCTCGGCGGCGAACTGACCCTGGTGGTTGACCCTGTCCTCCTCCAGGCCGCGTTCCCAGCGGGCGAAGGTGGACAGCGGCACGCGCGCCCCATCGGTGGTGATCAGCTGGATCTGGTCCAGCGCCTCGGGGTGCTGGGCATAGCGCGGGTTGATTTCCATCACCACGCTGTACTGGTTCAGGGCCTGGTAGATGGTCGACACCTGACGCTGACTGAAGGCGTTGTTGAGCACCGCGGTGATCATGCTCATCTCCACGCCCAGGCGCTGCGCGGCCTCGCGGTCCACCACCAGGCGGATCTGCTGCGCACCGCTGTTCTCGCGGGCGTCGATATCGGTCAGTTCGGGCAAGGCGCGCAGGGCTTCGCGCACCTTCGGCAGCCACTGGCGCAGGGCGTCGAGGTCGTCGGAGAGCAGCATGTACTCGTTCTCCGAGCTGCGGCCCTCGCGGCCGCCGATCTGCAGATCCTGATCCGGCATGAGGAACATGCGCCCGCCCGGCACCTTCGGCACGCTGGCGCGCAGACGATTGATCACCTGCTGCGAGGAAACGTTGCGCTCGCTGATCGGCTTAAGACGCACGATCATAAAGGCGTTGTTGATACCGCCGGCGCCACCGATGAATCCCGCCACGCTGTCCACTGCCGGATCGGCCAGCACCGCCTTGCGGAAGATCTCCATCTTCGGCTGCATGACCTGGAACGACAGGCCGTTGTCGCCGCGAATGAAGCCGATCAGTTGGCCGGTATCCTGCTGCGGCATGAAGGTCTTGGGAATGCTGACGAACAGGTAGACGTTCAGCGCAATGGTCGCCAGCAGGCTCAGCAGCATCAGCAGCGAGTGACGCAACGCCCAGTCCAGGCTGCGCCCGTAGAAGGCCAGCACGCGGTTCTGCAGGCGCTCGCCCCACTGCTGCAGGCGGCCCTGCGGCTGCTCGGTCTCGGCCTTGAGCCAGCGTGCGCAGAGCATCGGCGTCAAGGTCAGTGACACCACCAGGGAGATCACCACGGCCACCGCCAGGGTGATGGAGAACTCGCGAAACAACCGCTCGACGATGCCGCCCATGAACAGGATGGAGATGAACACCGCGACCAGCGACAGGTTCATCGACAGCAGGGTGAAGCCCACTTCGCGCGAGCCCTTGAAGGCGGCCGCCATGGGCTTCTCGCCGTTGTGGATGTGGCGGGCGATGTTTTCCAGCACCACGATGGCATCGTCCACCACCAGGCCGGTGGCGATGATCAGCGCCATCAGCGACAGGTTGTTCAGCGAGAATCCCAGCAGGTACATGGCGGCGAAGCTGCCGATCAACGACACCGGCACCGCCAGCGCCGGAATCAGCGCCGCGCGCCAGCGCCCGAGGAAGGCCAGCACCACCAGGATCACCAGGCCCACGGCGATCAGCAGGGTGCGCTCGGCTTCGTGCAGGGTGGCGCGGATCACCGGCGAACGGTCCATGGCCACTTCCAGGTCGACGCTGGCCGGGATCACTTCGCGCAGCGCCGGCAGCTCGGCACGTATGTCGGCGATGGTCTGCAGAATGTTCGCCCCGCTCTGCCGGTTGATCACCAGCAGCACGGCCTCGCGGTCGTTGAAGAAGCCGCTGTTGTAGCGGTCCTCGACGCCGTCGGTGACGGTGGCCACGTCGCCCAGGCGCACCGCGGCGCCGTCCTGGTAGCGGATGATCATCGGCAGGTAGTCGGCGGCCTTGGCCAGTTGGTCGCTGGCCTGCACCTGCCAGCGGCGCTGCTCGTCCTCCACCGCGCCCTTGGGCCGCAGGGCGTTGCTCGCCGCGATGGTCTGGCGCACTTCGTCCAGGGCGATGCCGTACTGGTCGAGCAGGCGCGGCTCCAGCGACACGCGCACCGCCGGCAGGGAGCTGCCGCCGACCTGCACCTCGCCGACACCGCCGACCTGCGCCAGCTTCTGCGCCAGGATGGTCGAGGCCACGTCGTACAGCTGGCCCTTGCTCAGGGTGTCGCTGGTCAGCGAGATGACCATGATCGGCGCCTGCGACGGATTGATCTTGCGGTAGCTGGGCATGGTGCGCATGCCGCTGGGCAGCAGCTCGCGGGCGGCGTTGATCGCCGCCTGCACCTCGCGCGCGGCGGTGTTAATGTCCTTGTCCAGGTCGAACTGGATCATGATCCGCGTGCTGCCCTGGCTGCTGCGGCTGTTCATCTGGCTGATGCCGGCGATGGTGCCGAGCGAACGCTCCAGCGGCGTGGCCACGGTGGCCGCCATGATCTGCGGGCTGGCCCCCGGCAGGCTGGCCTGCACGGTGATGGTGGGAAAATCCATCTGCGGCAACGGCGCCACCGGCAACAGGCCGAAGCTGACGCCGCCGAGCAGCATGATCGCCAGGCTCAGCAGCAGGGTCGCCACCGGACGGCGGATAAAGGGGGCGGAGAGGTTCACCGTCCTTCTCCCTCCGGGAGAAGGTGGCGCGCAGCGCCGGATGAGGGTCGCGACGGCGCCCCGATTGAAGTTCGGGCAACCTTCATACCCTCACCCCCAGCCCCTCTCCCGAAGGGAGAGGGGAGCGAAAGCGCTGCGCCGCTCATATGGCCAGCCCCGCCGCACTGCGCCCGCTGACGCGACGCGACAGACGATCGAAGTACAGGTAGATCACCGGCGTGGTGAACAGCGTCAGCACCTGGCTGACCAGCAGGCCGCCGACCATCACCAGGCCCAGCGGCTGGCGCAGCTCGGCGCCGGAGCCCGAAGCCAGCATCAGCGGGATGGCGCCGAACAGCGCGGCCAGGGTGGTCATCAAGATCGGACGGAAACGCAGCAGCGCCGCCTGGTAGATCGCCGCCTCGGGCGCCATGCCCTGGTTGCGTTCGGCCTCCAGGGCGAAGTCGATCATCATGATCGCGTTCTTCTTGACGATGCCGATCAGCAGGATGATGCCGATGATGGCGATCAGGCCCAGGTCGTTGCCGGTCAGCAGCAGCGCCAGCAAGGCGCCGACACCGGCCGAGGGCAGGGTCGAGAGAATGGTGATCGGGTGGATATAGCTCTCGTAGAGCACGCCGAGCACGATGTACATGGTGATGATGGCCGCCAGGATCAGCAGCAGCGTGGAGCTCAGCGAGGCGCGGAAGGCCTCGGCCGCGCCCTGGAACTGGGTGTTGATCGCGCCGGGCAGGCCGATCTCCCGCTCCACCTGCTCGATCACTGCCACCGCCTCGCCCAGCGACACGCCCGGCGCCAGGTTGAACGACAGGGTCACCGCCGGGAACTGGCCGATATGGTTGACCAGCAGGCTGGCCGGGCGCTCTTCGATCCGTGCCAGGGAGGACAGCGGTACCTGCTGGCCATCGCCGGTGGCGACGTGGATCTGACGCAGCGCGGCCAGACCGATGCGGCCGCCGTCGCGGCTCTCCAGCACCACCCGGTACTGGCTGGACTGGGTATAGATGGTGCTGATCTGGCGCTGGCCGAAGGCGTCGTAGAGCGCATCGTCGATATCGCCGACATTGATGCCCAGACGCGCGGCGGCGTCGCGGTCGATATCCAGGTACACCTGCAAGCCGCGGTTCTGCAGATCGCTGGCGACATCGGTGAGCTGCGGCTGCTCGCGCAGCGCCTCGACCAGGCGCGGCGTCCAGGTTTCCAGCAGCTGGCTGTCGGGCGATTCCAGGGTGAACTGGAACTGGGTGCGGCTGATGCGATCCTCGATGGTCAGGTCCTGCACCGGCTGCATGAACAGCTCGATCCCGGGAATCTTCGCCAGCTCGGGGCGCAGCCGCTCGATCACCTGGCTGGCGGTGACGTCGCGCTCGCCATGGGGTTTGAGGTTGATCAGCAGGCGGCCGCTGTTGAGCGTGGGGTTGTCGCCGTCCACACCGATGGACGAGGACAGGCTGGCCACCGCCGGATCGCGCAGGATGACGTCGGCCAGGCGCTGCTGGCGCTCGCTCATGGCGCTGAAGGAAATCGACTGCGGCGCCTCGGAAATGCCCTGGATCACCCCGGTGTCCTGTACCGGGAAGAAGCCCTTGGGTACCGCCAGGTACAACAGCACGGTCAGGCCCAGGGTGGCCACGGCCACCAGCAGGGTCAGCGGCTGGTGCCTGAGCACCCACTGCAGCCACACGCCGTAGCGCTCGATCATGGCGTCGATGAAGCCTCCGGCGGCGCGGTAGAAGCGCCCCTCCTCTTCGGGCTTTTCCGCCTTGAGCAGGCGCGCGCACATCATCGGCGTAAGGGTCAGCGACACCACCAGGGAAATCAGGATGGCCACCGCCAGGGTGATGGCGAACTCGCGGAACAGCCGCCCGACCACATCGGCCATGAACAGCAGCGGGATCAGCACGGCGATCAGCGACAGGGTCAGCGAGACCAGGGTGAAGCCGATCTGCCGCGCGCCCTTGAGCGCGGCCTCCAGTGGCGTCTCGCCCTCCTCCAGATGGCGGGCGATGTTCTCCAGCATGACGATGGCGTCGTCCACCACGAAACCGGTGGCGATGGTCAGCGCCATCAGCGTCAGGTTGTTGATGGTGAAGCCGGCCAGGTACATCACGCCGAAGGTGCCGATCAGCGACAGCGGCACGACGATGGACGGAATGACGGTCGCCGACAGCTTGCGCAGGAACAGGAAGGTCACCATCACCACCAGGGCGATGGCCAGCAGCAGCTCGTGCTGCACGTCGCGCACCGCGGCGCGGATGGTCTGGGTACGGTCGGTGAGCACCTTGACCTCGACGCTGGCCGGCAGGCCTTCGGTAAGGTGCGGCAGCAGGGTCTGGATGCGGTCGACCACCTCGATGACGTTGGCCCCGGGCTGGCGCTGCACGTTGACCAGCACCGCCTGGTTGCGATCGGCCCAGGCGGCCAGACGTTCGTTCTCGGCACCGTCGATGATCTCGGCGACATCCTTCAGGCGCAGCGCGGCGCCGTTCTGGTAGCTGAGGATCAGCTCGCGGTACTCGTCCACGGTTTTCAGCTGGTCATTGGCGTCGAGCTGCGAGACCCGGGTCGGCCCGTCGAAATTGCCCTTGGGCTGATTGACGTTGCTGGCGGTGATCAGACTGCGCACGTCGGCCAGGCTCAGGCCGTAGGAGGCCAGCGCCTCGGGGTTGACGCGGATGCGCACTGCCGGGCGCTGGCCGCCGGCCAGAGTGACCAGGCCGACACCGCTGGTCTGCGCCAGTTTCTGCGCCAGGCGGGTGTCCACCAGGTCGTTGACCTGCGGCAGCGGCATGGCGCTGGACGTCACCGCCAGGGTCAGCACCGGCGTATCGGCCGGGTTGACCTTGTTGTACACCGGCGGCGCCGGCAGATCGCCCGGCAGCAGGTTGCTCGCCGCATTGATCGCCGCCTGCACCTCCTGCTCGGCCACCGCCAGCGGCACCTCCAGATTGAAGCGCAGGGTGATCACCGAGGCGCCGCCGGAGCTGGTCGAGGACATCTGCTTGAGCCCGGCCATCTGCCCGAACTGGCGCTCCAGCGGCGCGGTCACCGCACTGGTCATCACGTCCGGGCTGGCGCCCGGGTACAGGGTCAGTACGCGGATGGTCGGATAATCCACCTCCGGCAATGCCGAGACCGGCAACAGGCGGTAGGCGATCAGGCCGCTCAAGAAGATCGCCACCATCAGCAGCGTGGTGGCGACCGGCCGCAGGATGAAGGGGCGGGAGATGTTCATGCGTCGTTCCGTGCTGCGCCGTCGCGCTTGCCCTGGAGGGCGTCCGGCTCATTGGCCGCGCCGTCGGGGCTCTGCACCAGGTCCGGGTCGACCACTTCCACCTCGCTGCCGTCGCGCAGGCGGTCGGTGCCCTCCAGCACCAGCCGTTCGCCAGGCTGCACGCCGCCGGCCACCAGGCTGCGCTCGGCGTCGCTGGCCGCGATGGTGACCTGGCGGATGCTCACCTTGCTATCGCTGTCGACGACGTAGACGAAGGTGCCACGGGTGCCGAACTGCACGGCAGCCGACGGAATGATGGTGGCCGCTTCGCGGGTTTCCACGCGCAGGCGCACATTGACGAACTGGTTGGGAAACAGCATCTGCTCGGCATTGTCGAAACGCGCCTTGAGCTTGACCGTGCCGGTGGCGGTATCGATCTGATTGTCCAGGCTCTGCAGCACGCCCTCGGCCAGCTTCAACCGCTCGCCGCGGTCCCAGGCTTCGACGGCCAGGGTCACGCCGTCGCGGCGTCTTTGCAGCACCGCCGGCAGATCGCCCTCGGGGATGGTGAAGATCACCGCAATCGGGTCGGTCTGGGTGATCACCACCAGCGGCGTGGTATCGCCGCCGCTGACCAGGTTGCCGACATCCAGCTGCCGCAGACCGAGACGACCGGAGATCGGCGCACGAATCTGGGTGAAATCCAGATTGAGCTTGGCGGTGGCGACATCCGCCTGATTGCTCTGCAGGCTGCCGCGGTACTGGTTGACCAGCGCCTGCTGGGTATCCAGGGTCTGCTTGGCGATGCTGTCTTCGGCGAACAGCCCCTTGTAGCGCTGCAGGTCCAGCTCGGCGTTCTTCAGCAGCGCCTGGTTCTCCTGCAATGCGCCCTGCGCCTGCTGCAGCGCCACCTGATAGGGGCGCGGGTCGATCACCGCGAGCAGGTCGCCGGCCTTGACCTGCTGGCCTTCCTCGAACAGCACCTTGACCAATTCGCCCTCCACTCGCGAGCGCACGTTGACGGTGTTGTAGGCGGTCACCGTGCCGAGCGCCTTGAGTTCGATGGCGAAATTGCCCTGCTCCACCTCGGCCAGGCGCACCGGTACCGGGCCCATGTCGCCGAAGCGACCGCGCCCCGTGGGCTGGGATTGCGGCTTGCTCGGCCAGAACCACCAGAGCAGCAGAAACAGCACGGCCAGCAGAGTCAGGCCGATCAGCCATTGGCGGGAGGTAGTGGCGGAGGTCGCAGAGGCGTTGGACATGGCGGGGAAACGGATCACTTCTTGTGGGAGTCGGCACCATAAGCACTGACAACCGCCAAGCAAAGCCCATTTACCCGCTTTTTACCCAGGACTTACGTTACTAACTATTTGAGGTGCGAATAAAAACGGCCTGCAGAGCAGGCCGTCTTGCGCCTTTGGCAGCCTTACTTGAGCGCCGCCAGCGCCGCTGCGTAGTTCGGCTCGTCGGCGATCTCGCCGACCAGTTCGCTGTGCAGCACCTTGTCGTTCTCGTCCAGCACCACCACCGCACGGGCAGCAACGCCGGCCAGCGGGCCAGCGGCGATGGCCACGCCGTAGTCCTTAAGGAAGTTCGCGCCACGCATGGTGGACAGGTTCATCACGTCGTTCAGGCCTTCTGCGCCGCAGAAGCGCGCCTGGGCGAACGGCAGGTCGGCGGAAATGCACAGCACCACGGTGTTGGGCAACTGCGCGGCCTCGGCGTTGAACTTGCGCACCGAGGTGGCGCAGGTCGGGGTATCAACGCTGGGGAAAATGTTCAGCACCTTGCGCTTGCCGGCCAGGCTGGCCAGGGTGACGTCGCCGAGGTCCTTGCCGACCAGACTGAAGGCCGGCGCCTGCTGGCCGGCCTGTGGCAGCTGGCCATCGACCGGAACCGGGTTGCCTTTGAGGGTGACTTGCGCCATGGGAGTTTCCTTATCGTTCAGGGAGTTGAAGGGCGAATGTGTGACATGGGCGACGCCGACAGCGGGTCGCCCATCGAATGGCAGGTCACGGCCCGACCAAGGCTCCAGCCTAGCGCAGAAGTGGCGCCGATACACCCGAGGCCGAGTAGGGATTTAGCGAAGCGCCGAGGCGGCATCAGAAATCCCTGCGATAGAACAGGTCCAGCGAACTGGCCAGGCCGCTGGCGGCCTCCAGATACAGACGCCGGCTCAATTGATAACGCAGCGCGATGGTGTTGGCCGGCTCGAACACGCCCACGCCATAGCGCAGGCTGAGCCGTTCGGTGATGTTGCCGCTGGCTACCACGCTGGTGGTCACCCCGCTGCCTTCGGTGTCGAGCTGAAAGTCCTGGATGCCCAGGCTGCTGGCCAGGCCGGTGGTCAGCGAACTGCTGCTGGCCAGGCCCAGGGCCAGCGCCGCCTGACCGAGCATATTGTTGTCGCCGCTGCTCTGCCCGAGCGGACGCCCCAGCACCAGGTAGGACAGCGCCTGCTCCTGGCTCATCGACGGCTCGGCGAAGACCGTGGTGGTCGGCTGCTCGGCGTTGCCGGAGAGGCGAATGCCGGCCACCACGTTATCGACCCGGCGTATCGCCTCGACATCCAGGAACGGCTGATCGATGGGCCCGGTGAACAGCAGACGCGCGCGGCGAATGGTCAGGCGCTGGCCGTAGGCGCGGTAGCGCCCGCCGACCAGATCCAGCTCGCCGCGGGTATCGAGATTGTCGCCAATGTGCACGCGCCCGCGCAGATCCGCAGTGAGCCCGAAGCCGCTGAAGGCCAGCTTGTCCTGTCCGACCTCGACATCGATGTCCATGGCCATGCTCAAACCCGGCTCGACCTGCGGCGTCTCGCGGCCGACCACCTGCGCATCGTCTGACAGCTTGACGGTGGTGGGCGGCAGCTCGCGCACGCTGATCAGGCCGCGCGGCACGCCCACCCTGCCGCGTACCGCCAGTTGCTGGGCACGCAGCTGCAATTGCAGATCGGGTTCCACCTCCAGCTCGGCATAGGGCTCGACCTTCACCGGCAGACGCTGGCCCTGCACGGACAGATCGCCGCTCAGCCCCTCGGCCCAGCTCAGTTCACCGCTCAGATTGCCGCGCCCCTGTTCGCCGCTGCGCCAGTTGCCGGACAGCTGCACCCGTTCGCCAGCGATCAGTGCCTGCAGCTGCAAGGTTTCCAGGCTCAGCGGCAGTTCGCTGCCGGACAGCTCGCCATCCTCCAGGCGCAACTGGCCGTTGATCTGCGGCGCCAGCAGATGGCCGGAGATGTTGCCGCTGCCCTGCAGCTTCCCCTCGAGCCTTTCGGCCATCGGCACGAAGGGGCGCAGCACGGCCAGGTCGAAGCCGCTCAGGCGAAACTCGCCATTCACCGGCTTGTTCGCCGGGCGCGGATCGATCTGTGCCTGCAGTACCAGTTCACCGAGGCGGCTGCTGAGAAAGCGCAGCTCGCTGTCCACCCGCTGCGGCCGCAGCGTGCTCTCCAGGCGCAGGCTGTCATAGGCGAAGTCCAGCCACTGTTCCTCCTCGGGCTGGCGGATGCGCAAGGTGCCGGCGTCGGCATCCAGGGCGATGCGGCCATTGGGGCCGCTCTGCGGCAGGTCGAGCTTGAGCTGGCCGTTCAGCTGGCCCTGCCAGGCGAAATCCTCGGGCAGCCAGGGCTGCAGGCTGGCCAGGGGGAAGTTCTCCAGGCGCCAGTCCAGGCTGGGCTGCGGCATGAGGCGTTGCTGGCCGCCACAGAGGCTGGCATCCGCGGCCTGCCAGCAGTGCGCGCCCAGTGTCAGGCGACCGCTGGCCAGGCGCTCGAGGCTGGCCGCCTGCTGTAGTTGCCAATCCTGGCCACCGCTCTGGATACGGCCGCTGGCGATGCGTCCGCGCCAGTCGCCCTGCTCGTTCAGCGTGCCGTCCAGCGCCATCGCCAGCTGCAGCAGCGGGCCTTGCAGGTCCAGCTGCAGGGCCTGGCGGCGAGCATCGCCGCGGCCTTCGGCCTGCAGGCGGCCAAGGTAGGTGTCGCCAATGCGAATGCCGCGCAGGTTCAGGGTCAGATTCGCCTGTTGCCGCGCATCCAGCGTTGCCTCCAGTTGCACGCGGCGCAGGCTGGGGTCGCCGAAGGCCAGGCGCTCGCCCGTCAGCGCGAGCTGCCCCTGCGGCGCCTGCAGCGTACCGGCCAATGCCAGCTGGCCCTGCAACTGCCCCTGCAGCCCGGGCCAGAGCTGACCGAGACGCGGCAACGCCAGTTCCAGCTGACCGCGCAGGCGCTGATCCAACGCGCCCTGGCCGCTCACCCGGTTGTCACCGAGGCGCACCAGCAGGCGCTGCAGCTGCCATTGCTCCCCGGCTCCAGCGCCTTGTACCTGCAACTGCGCAGGCTGGCCGCGCAGGCGCCCGTTGAGGTCGATATCGGCCTGCGCCTGCAGCGCGCCGGCGTTGAAACTGCCGGCGGTGTTCAGCGGACCGCCCAGGTTGCCGGGCATTTCGGCCAGCCAGTAACCGGGGTCGAGCTCGCTGAGCTGGAGCATGGCCTGCCAGTCGATGCCCTCGGCGAAGCCCAGCCTGAGCACGCCCTGCGCGCGGCCCTGACCGGCCACCAGTTGCAGCTGCGGCAGGCTGACCTGGCCGAGGTCACCACTGACCGGGCTGCTCAGGCTGAAGTCCCCCGCCGGTCCCTGCAACTGCGCGGCGAAGTTGCCCAGGTAGCTGCCTTCGCTATAGCTGACCTCCGCCTGCAGGGTGCGCACAGTCACCGGTGGCGGTTCGTCCAGCGGGTAAAGGCGCTGCCAGGGGAAATCCAGCCAGTCCAGCTGGGCATCGACGCTGAAGGCTTCGCTCCAGGCCAACTTGCCTTCGACCTGCAGGTGCTGCTGCTCGGCCTGAATACGCAGCAACTCGATATCCGCACCGGCGGCATCGACCCGCCCGCTCAGCCGCAGCGGCATCGGCGCCTGTTCGGCCGGCAGGTTGGCGCTGCCTTCTATGCGATAGCCGGCAGCCAGATCGCCCTTGGCCTGCAACTGCAGGTCCTGCAGGCGCAGGGTCGGCGGCAAGGCGCTGCTGGCCTGGAAGTCGCGGCTGATCAGGCGCAGCTCGGCCGGCAGATGCTCGGCCAGGGCCTGCACCTGGCCTTGCAGGCGTGCGTCGAGGTAGCCGCTGCTGTCGGCATCGAGCTGAAGACTGCGTTGCAGCTCCCCGCCGATCTGCAGCGCCAGCTGCCAGGGCTTGCCGTCCACTTCGGGCAGTTGCAGGCGACCGCTCAGGGCCAGCGGCCAGTCGCCCTGCGGTGTCAGGCTGCCGCGCAGATCCAGGCTCAAGTCATCGCGGCGCAGGGCCAATTGCTGCAGTTCGACACCGCGTTCGTTCCAGCTGGCGATCAGCTGCAGGTCGCTCAGTTGGGTTTGCCCATCCAGGCGCAGCTCGCCCAGACGGATATCGCCCAGCTGCAGGCGCAGCGGCAGATTCAGACTGGGCAGGCTGAGCGGTTCGCTGCTCGGCTCAGCGCTTGGCGGCAGGTTCAACGCCGCCTGCTGCAGATGCAGACGGTCGATGCATAGCGTCAGGCGCAGCAGGCAGGACGGCGACCAGGCCATGTCCAGCTGCTGCAGCTCCACGCGCATTTCGCCCTGCTGCCAGATCAACTGTTCAGCCTGCCAGGCACCGCCCAGGCGGCCATCGAAACCTTCGACCTGCAACCCCGGCACCTGCTGCAGCAGCCAGCGGCTGCCGGCCTGAGAGCCCAGCAACAGCCAGAGCGAGGCGCCAACCAGCAGCATCAGGCCCAACAGGCCAACCGCCACACCCTTGAGCAGACGCCGGGTCACAGTTCCGGCCCCATGGAAAAGTGCAGGCGCACGCCGCCGTCATCATCCAGCGCATGGGCCAGGTCCAGGCGCAGCGGGCCGACCGGCGAGACCCAGCGCACGCCGAAACCTACCCCGGTCTTGAGCGTGGGGAATTCCAGGGAATTGAACGAGTTGCCCTGATCGACGAAGGTCGCCAGGCGCCACTTGTCGGTCAGGCTGTACTGGTACTCGACGCTGGCAGCGAACAGGTAGCGGCCGCCGACCCTGTCGCCGCGATTGTTCTGCGGCGACAGGCTCTGATAGTCGTAGCCCCGCACGCTCTGGTCGCCGCCGGCGAAGAAGCGCAGCGATGGCGGCACACCGGAAAAACTGTTGGTTTCGGTGCCGCCGAACTGCACACGGCCAAGCACTCGGTGGTTGTCCAGCAAGGTGGTCAGCCCCTTGAGCATGACGTTGCCGTGCAGCACGTTGGCGTCGGATAGCAGGCCATCCACCGCGCCGGAGAGGTCGAACTGCACGCGATAGCCCTGGTTGGGATCGAGGCGATTGTCGCTGCGCAGCAGCGAATAGCTGACCCCCGGCATCAACAGCGTACTCAACCCAGAATCATCGCCCAGGCGGTATTCCTCGCGCTGCCATTTCACCGACAGTACCCGCTGCCAGCCACCGGCACGCCGGCTGTGCCATTCCGGGCCGACGGTGAGCAGGCGGCTGAGGCTGTCCTTGCTGGCCAGCTCCTCGTACTGATAGCCACCGGCCAGGCGCAGCTTGTCGGTCAGGGGCGGATCACCCGGGATGTCGTACCACAGGCCGAGGTTCTGCCGCGGCGCCGACAGCTCGCTCTCCACCCCGTAGCTGTGGCCCTGCGGATTGCGCCAGTGGCGCGTCCAGTTGGCACGCAGGCGCGGCCCGACGTCGGTGGAAAAGCCCAGGCCAAGGCCCATGGTGCGTGGCTGGCGCACCTGCAAATCGACCGCGACGGGAATGCGCTGCTGATCGGCCTGGGTGGGAATGGCGTCGACCCGTACCGATTCGAAATAACCGCTGGACTGCAGCGCCTGGTACAGCTCGGCGATCAGTTCGGAGTCATAGGGGGTATCGGCCTTGAACGGCACCATGCGCCGCAGCAGATCTTCATCGAAGGGAAAGTCGCCGCTGAAGGCGATATCGCCGAGGCGGTAGCGCGGCCCGCTGAGGTAGACCAGGTCGATATCGGCGACCCCGGCCGCCGGATCGACCTGCAGGCTCTGCCGGGTAAAACGCCCGTCGAAGAAGCCGTAGCGCGACGCCTGATTCTGGATCAGCCGTTTGGCATCCTCGTAGCGCCCGTGATTGAGGACCGAGCCGGGCTGAAGGCGGGTCGCGGTGGGCAGACGGAAGGCTGCCAGCTCGCTGGCCGGCCCCTCGACACGAATGTTCACGTTGCGCAGGCGCACACGCTCGCCAGGCTCGACATCCAGTATCAGACGCGGCGTCTCGCCTTCCTCGATGCGGCTGCGAATGCGCGCCTGGTAATAGCCCAGCGCCTGCGCGGCCTTGTTCGCCTCGCTCTCGGCGATGCGCCGCAGGCGCCGCAACGACTGCAGATCGCGCCCCTCCAGACTCCCGACGTAACCTTCGATATTGGTTCTGAGGGCGGAATTGGCCGGGGTGATTCGCACTTCCAGCTCGCCGGCCGCGAAGGCCCCGGTGCTGATCAGCAGCAGCACCAGGCTGCGCCGAATATGTCCATATACACTCATGCCGGGGATGCTAACACGGAGCGCAGCGCGTGCCAGAGCCTTGGCGCCGCGCAACGACCGCCAGGGTTCAGGCGCTGACCCTGACCACCGGTTGTGGATTGGGATGGAAGAACACGTGCTCCACGACCGGGCCGATCGCCAGCTCGCCGATCTCCTCGTAGCCCTGACGTCGATAGAAGTCCAGATAGCGCGCATTACCGGTATCCAGCACCACGCCTTGCGAGCCGGCATCCTCGGCGCACCAGTCGTGCAGCGCTTCGAGCAACTGCTCGCCGCGGTGCTGCCCCTGGAACTCGGGATGAATGCCCAGCAGCGGCAATACGTGATACGGGCCGGGCGGCAGGCAGGCGAGCACGGCGTCGTGGTATTCCAGATAACGCCGGGTGCAGCCGTAGCCGGTGCTGAGCAGCATACGCAGGCGCCAACCCCAGCTCTCGGTGATATCCAGGCGGCGCTGCGGCGGCGCGATCAGGGCCGCACCGATCAGACGATCGTCGATCAGCAGACCGATGGCCGGCAGGTCCTCGGCAAAGTGCTGCTGCACCAGTTCCCGCACCGTGGCCCGCACCCGCTGATCGAAGCCCGGACGTTCGGCCTCGAACAGGTAGGCGAAGGTCGGCTCGTGGCGGTAGGCGTGGTACAGCAGCGAACGCACTTCGCGGGCGTAGCCGCCATCGAGCATGCGAACTTCGGCAGGAGCGTTATGGGGCATGGCGAACCTCTGTGGTTGGGGGCGCCCGGGCGCGTCACTGCCAACTTAGCACCGCCTACCTCCCCCCGCCAGGCGCTGGCCGCGAGCGCGGCGGATCGGCTAGCATCGCCATTCAATCCGAAAGTCGCGCAGCGGCGCTCTCCCTATGCCCTTCGTCCTTCGCGAAGGCAAGGCATGCCGCCAAGGCTTTCCTCATCCGGGCTGCCGCTGGTGGCATGCCCGTCAGCCCAGGACCCGCCCACCCATGAAAATCGTCTCGTTCAATATCAATGGCCTGCGCGCACGCCCCCACCAGCTCGAAGCGCTGATCGCCAAGCACCAGCCCGACGTGATCGGCCTGCAGGAAACCAAGGTGGCCGACGAGCAGTTCCCCGAGAGCGAGATTCGCCAGCTCGGCTACCACGTGCACTACCACGGGCAGAAAGGCCATTACGGCGTCGCCCTGCTCTCGCGCCAGGAGCCCCTGAACCTGCAGAAGGGCTTTCCCAACGATGGCGAGGAATCCCAGCGGCGCTTCATCTACGGCACCTTCGCCGATGCCCATGGCAACCCGGTCACGGTGATGAACGGCTACTTTCCCCAGGGCGAAAGCCGTGACCACCCGGTGAAGTTTCCCGCCAAGCAGCGCTTCTACGCCGATCTGCAGCAACTGCTGGTGGAACGCTTCGATCCGCAGCAGGCGCTGGTGGTGATGGGCGACATCAACATCAGCCCTGAGGATTGCGACATCGGCATAGGCGAAGCCAACCGCCTGCGCTGGCTGAAAACCGGCAAGTGCAGCTTCCTGCCCGAAGAACGCGAGTGGCTGGCCACCCTGAAGAACTGGGGTCTGGTGGACAGCTTCCGCCATCTCAATCCGGCGGTTAACGACCGTTTCAGCTGGTTCGACTACCGCAGCCGCGGCTTCGAGGACGAACCCAAGCGCGGCCTGCGCATCGACGTGATCCTCGCCAGCCAGGCCCTGCAGGGTCGCCTCAAGGATGCCGGCATCGACTATGACCTGCGCGGCATGGACAAGCCGTCGGACCATGCGCCGATCTGGCTCGAACTGGCCTGAGGGCCTCTACGGCGCGGCGCGCCCCAGCGCCGTCACATGAATGAAATCTGACTGACTTATTCTGCGCGGCACTTTCATCACCCACCAGAAGGTGCCTGCCGCATGTCGCGAGCCCTGCCCGCCGCCGACCTCGATCCCTGGGGTCGTACCCTGTTCCTGCTACTGCTCGGTTTCCTCTGCTACGGTCTGCCGCTCTCGGTATTCGCCGCCCTGCCCGCCTCCCAGGGCAATCAGCCGGTGCTGCGCATCCAGGGCTCCAACACCATCGGCGCCAAGCTCGGCCCCGAGCTGGTCAAGGGACTGTTCGAAGCCCAGGGGCTGCGCGACATTCGCAGCGAAGCCGGCGCGGCGGAGAACGAACAGCGCCTGCTGGCGCGTCAGGCCGATGGCCGCGCGGTAATCGTGGAAATCGCCGCACACGGCTCCGGTACCGGCTTCACCTCGCTCAAGGACGGTTCGGCCGACCTGGCCGCCTCCTCGCGCCCGATCAAGGACGGCGAAGTGGCCAACCTGGCCGCTCTCGGCGACCTGCGCAGCCCGCAGAGCGAACAGGTGATCGCCATCGATGGCCTGGCCATCATCGTGCATCCCTCCAACCCGGTCAGCGCGCTGAGTGTGGACCAGGTCGCGCAGCTGTTCTCCGGCCAGATCAGCGACTGGTCGGCGCTCGGCGGCAGGCCCGGCGCGGTCAGGCAGTACGCCCGCGATGACAACTCCGGCACCTACGACACCTTCAAGGAGCTGGTGCTGGCCCCGGGCGGACGCAGCCTGGCCGGCACCGCTCAGCGCTTCGAGTCCAGTACCCAGCTGTCCGATGCGGTCGCCGGCGACCCCAACGGCATCGGCTTCATCGGCCTGCCCTACATTCGCCAGGCCAAGGCCGTGGCCATCGCGGCCGGCGACTCCCAGCCCATGCCGCCGAGCACCACGCTGATCGCCACCGAGGACTATCCGCTGTCGCGCCGGCTGTTCATCTATAACCAGCCGCAGCTGGACAACCCCTGGGCCCGCGCGCTGATCGATTTCGCCCACAGCCCCCGTGGCCAGGCCATAGTCGACAGCACCGGCTTCATCGCCCAGACGGTGCAGGCCGTGCAGGTCGCGCCCGACGCGCAGCTGCCCGCCGACTACCGCCAGCTGGCCGAACAGGCACAGCGTCTGTCGGTGAACTTCCGCTTCCAGGAAGGCAGCGCGACGCTGGACAACAAGGCGCAGCGCGATCTGCAACGGGTCATGGATTACCTCAGGCAGCACGACAAGCTGCAGGGCAAGGTGGTGCTGGTGGGCTTCGGCGATGCCAAGAGCGACCCCGAGCGCGCCGAACTGCTGTCCAAGCTGCGGGCCATGGCCGTGCGTCGCGAACTGGCCAGGCAGGGCGTGCTGTTTCGCGAGGTCACCGGCCTCGGCGGCGAGCTGCCGGTGGCGGCCAACAACGAAGAACACGGGCGCATCCGCAATCGCCGGGTCGAGGTCTGGGTCTACTGAGCCGCGCCTGCCCGGCGCCCGCGAAAAATATTTGTCGGCGGGGCTTGGCACAACACCTGCCCGGCGCTAGCCTTTGCAACGCGTGACGCCGGGCCCCTCTGGCGGTGAGTTTCTCACCGTGATGTCGGAGTCACTGAGTCGATTTCATTTCAACTCAGGCAGACATAGGGAGGGCTCATGGACGCTCTACTTGCCTTTTTCACCACCCCGCTCTTCGGTACCCCCGGCTGGTTCTGGCTGGCCTTTCTGATACTCATCGTCACCCTTCTGGTACTCGACCTCGGCGTGCTGCATCGCGATCAGCACGAAATCGAGATGCGCGAGAGCCTGCTGCTGTACTCGGGCTACTTCAGCGTCGGTGTCGCCTTCGGCGGCTGGATCTGGTGGCAACTGGGCGCGACCAAGGCGCTGGAGTACTACACCGGCTTTCTCGTCGAGCAGTCGTTGTCGATGGACAACGTCTTCGTCATGGCGATGATCCTCGGCTACTTCAACATCCCCCGGCGCTATCAGCACCGCGTGCTGTTCTGGGGCATCCTCGGGGTCATCGTGCTGCGCGCCATCATGATCGGCCTGGGTACGGCCCTGGTGCAGCAGTTCGACTGGATTCTCTACCTCTTCGGCGCCTTCCTTCTGCTGAGTGGCTTCAAGATGCTGCGCAGCAATGACCATGAAGCGCATCCCGACCTTGCGCAGAACCCGCTGCTGCGCTTCGTGCGCAAGCACATCCGCGTGACCGACGAGCTGCATGGTGGCCAGTTCCTGGTGCGCCTGCAGGATCAGGTCAGCGGCAAACCGCTGCTGTATGCCACGCCACTGCTGCTGGCGCTGATCCTGATCGAGCTGGCCGACCTGGTCTTCGCCGTGGACAGCGTACCGGCCGTGCTGGCCATCTCGCAGGACCCGTTCATCGTCTACACCTCAAACATCTTCGCCATCCTCGGCCTGCGCGCGCTGTACTTCGCCCTGGCCGCGCTGATGCACCGCTTCATCTACCTGAAGTACGCGCTGGCGCTGGTGCTGATGTACATCGGCGGCAAGATCTTCCTGCACGATCTGGTCAAGGTTCCCGCCCTGCTCTCGCTTGGCGTAACCTTGGGCCTGCTGGCTGGCGGCGTGGTGCTTTCCCTGCTGCGCACCCGCGAGCCGAGGGCTGCCGAACACTGAGGAATGGCGATGGCGGAAGTGCGCATCGAGCTGATCGAACGCCAGGGTCGACGACTCTGGCAGGTGCGCATCGGGCGCCGCGCCCTGACCTTTCATGAAGAGCTGGCGGCACGGACCTTTGCCGCCCAGCTGCATATGCGCCTGACGCGGCCGGGCCATCTACCCTAGGGGGGGTGTCACGGGACGTACGCGCACCTCATACAACCGCGGCGTGGTGCGCACGGCGCACCCTACCTGTGTGCGCATCCGACTCCCAGGGTGGCCGTGCGCACCGATATAAACGACGAGGCCCGCAAAACGCGGGCCTCCTCTTTCCAGGCTGGCGAATCAGCGGCTGGCTTTCATCACGTCGCGCGGCACGTACTTGCCGATCTCGTACTTGCCGATGGCGGCGCGGTGCACTTCGTCCGGGCCGTCGGCCAAACGCAGGGTGCGCTGCATGGCGTACCAGTAGGCCAGCGGGAAGTCGTTGGAGACCCCGGCACCGCCGTGCATCTGGATCGCGCGGTCGATCACCTTGAGCGCCACGTTGGGCGCCACCACCTTGATCTGGGCGATCTCGCTGGCCGCGATCTTGTTGCCCACGGTGTCCATCATGTACGCCGCATTGAGCGTCAGCAGGCGCGCCTGGTTGATCTCCATGCGCGAGTTGGCGATGTGGTCGATGTTGCCGCCCAGGCGTGCCAGCGGCTTGCCGAAGGCGGTGCGGCTCACGGCGCGCTTGCACATCAGCTCCAGGGCGCGCTCGGCCATGCCGATCGAACGCATGCAGTGGTGGATACGGCCCGGGCCGAGGCGACCCTGGGCGATCTCGAAGCCGCGGCCTTCGCCGAGCAGCACGTTCTCGTAGGGCACGCGCACGTTCTCGAACAGCACCTCGGCGTGGCCGTGCGGCGCATCGTCATAGCCGAACACCGGCAGCGGGCGCAGCACGGTCACCCCGGGCGCATCCATCGGCACCAGAATCATCGAGTGCTGCTGGTGGCGCGGCGCATCCGGGTTGGTCAGGCCCATGAAGATCATCACCTTGCAGCGCGGGTCGCAGGCGCCGGAGGTCCACCACTTGCGGCCGTTGATCACCCACTCGTCACCTTCGCGGCGAGCGTTGGCCTGCATGTTGGTGGCGTCGCTCGAGGCCACGCCCGGCTCGGTCATGGCGAAGGCGGAGCGGATCTCGCCGGACAGCAGCGGTTCCAGCCACTGCTGTTTCTGCGCTTCGTTGCCGTAGCGCACCAGCACCTCCATGTTGCCGGTGTCCGGCGCGGCGCAGTTGAACGGCTCCGGGCCGATCAGCGAGCGCCCCATGATTTCCGCCAGCGGCGCGTATTCGGTGTTGGTCAGGCCCGCACCGTAGTCCGATTCGGGCAGAAACAGGTTCCACAGGCCTTCGGCCTTGGCCTTGCTTTTCAGCTCTTCCATGATCGCGGTCGGCTGCCAGCGGTCGCCCTCGGCCACCTGCTGCTCGAACACCGCTTCGGCCGGGTAGACATAGGCCTCCATGAACGCGGTGACGCGTTCACGCAGCTCTTGAACCTTGGGGGAATAGGCAAAATCCATGGGGCTACCTTCTTGGTGTGCGGTTGTAGAAATGATGCTAGAACAGCGCTTAAGATTTATCGAACCTATTTTCCGCGTGTATGAACATTCATAACCGATATATGATCGACTGATATCGACAGCCCTGGAGCACATCCGGCATGAACCTGACCAAGGTGGATCTCAACCTCTTCATCGTCTTCGACGCCATCTACACCGAGGCCAATCTGACCCGTGCCGGACAGATCGTCGGCATCACCCAGCCGGCGGTTTCCAATGCCCTGGCCCGCCTGCGCGAGACCTTCAACGACCCGCTGTTCGTACGCACCGCCCAGGGCATGGTGCCGACGCCGATGGCGCAGAACATCATCGGCCCGGTGCGCAATGCCCTGCAGCTGCTGCGCGTGTCGGTGCAGGAAAGCCGCACCTTCAATCCACTGCAGGCGAACAAGACCTATCGCATCAGCATGACCGACCTCTCCGAGCAGATCCTCCTGCCGCCGCTGTTCCAGCGTCTGCGCCGCCTGGCGCCGAGCGTGTGCATCGAGAGTTTCCTGGCCAAGCGCCGCGAGACCACCAAGGAGCTGGCCGCCGGCCGCCTCGACTTCGCCGTCGACGCACCGCTCAACACCGACCCGCAGGTGCGTCACGTCAAGCTGCTGGATGACCGCTACGTCTGCGCCATGCGCCCGGGCCACCCGCTGGCCAAGGACAAGATCAGCCTCGACGAGTACCTGTCGCTGACGCACATCCACATCTCCAGCCGCCGCAGCGGGCTGGGCTACGTGGATCTGGCCCTGGGCAAGATGGGCATACAGCGCAAGATCGCCCTGCGCTCGCAGCATTACCTGATGGCCAGCAGCGTGATGCTGCAGACCGATATGGTGATCACCGTGCCGGAGCGCTTCGCCCGCCGTCATCACCTGCATCACGTGACGCTGCCGGTCGGCGACGTGCCGGCGCTGGAAACCCACCTGTACTGGCACGAAAGCACCGATCAGGACCCGGCCAACCGCTGGATGCGCGAGCAGATGATCGAACTGGCCCAGCAGGTCACCGCGCAGGAGAAGAAAGCCGAGCAGGCCGCGACGACCTGATAGCTTGCAGCCGAACGCAAGAAGGCCCGCATATGCGGGCCTTCTCGTTGTTGCCGGATCGAATCAGCGAGCGATCTTGCCATCCACCGACAGCTTGCCGGCCCCTTCGAACACCAGCGCCACGCTGATGGCCAGCAGCGCCAGGGCGAACTCGTAACCGTTGTTGCTCATGAAGAAACCGTTGGCGAAGTGCACGGTGAAGATGGCCACCAGCATGGTCACCGCCAGCACCACCGCAGCCGGGCGTACCAGCAGACCGATGATCAGCGCCACACCGCCGAAGAATTCGGCGCTACCGGCCCCCAGTGCCATCAGGTAGCCCGGCGTCAGGCCGATGCTTTCCATCCACTGCGCCACGCCGTCCAGACCATAGCCACCGAACCAGCCGAACAGCTTCTGCGCGCCATGGGCGGCGAAGGTGATACCGGCGACGATACGCAGGATGGTGATGCCGAAGCCGGCCTGGGTGGCGGTGATGCTCTTGATCAGGTTGTTCATTACAGCGCTTCCTTCGTGTGTGGGAGTTGATGGCGCACAGAATAACCAATTAATTCGATTTAAAAACAGCAAAAAGCCGCTAATTAATATCGAAAAGATAGATAGTTAGTTGGCCGTCAGACGCTGTCTTTGCGGTTCGAGCAGATAGCGCTCACGGTCATAAGCAAGGTAGTACTTATTCACCGCATTCACATAACTCACCACGCCCATGCCCATCTGCTCCATGGCCACACGCTCGACCTGGAAGAACCACTGATTGGGATTCAGGCCCCGCCTGCGTGCCTCGGCGCGCAGGCTCTGCACCCGTTGCGGGCCCAGGTTGTAGCCCGCCAGGACGAATGCCATGCGTTCGCGCTCGTTGAGCTGCGGGCTGTTGAAGAAGTTGCGGCGGATCATCGCTAGGTACTTGCTGCTGGCCTGGACGTTACCGTCGAGGTTCTGGATGTTGCTCACCCCGACGCTTCGCGCTGCCGCCGGAGTGATCTGCATCAGCCCGGTGGCGCCGCTGGCGCCGCGCGCCGAAGGATTGAGGGTCGACTCCTTGAACGCCAGGGCGGCCAGCAGCAGCCAGTCGAAACCTTGTTGTTCGGCATGCTGCTGCAGCACCGGACGCACTCTTTCCAGACGCTGTCGCTCGGTGCGTCCGAGCGGCGAATGCACCCGGTACTGGCGCCGGTAGACCCGCTGGAACGCCGCATCCTGATCGGCCGGCGCCTGATAGCCGCTGAAGAAGCGGTCGATGCTGGCGCGCAGCATCGGCGCATCGGGGCGCACGAACCATTTCATGTCGCCGTCGCGCGCCAGCACCAGATGCTTGTCAACGCGCAGCTTGGGCATCACCTTGGCCCAGCGCTCGGCGATTGGCAGCTCCACGGCGGTGCGCTCGAAGATGCCGGCCTGAACCATCTCCAGCACGTCCTCCACCGCCAGGCTGGGGTCCACCCACTCCACGACGATGGGAGGCAGCTTGCGGTCGGCCAACTGCTGATTGATCCGTCGCAGCGCCTCACCCACGGCGCTACCGGTGGGCAGCGACAGGCTGCGGCCGGCCAGTTGCTCGAGGCTGCGGTAATGCCGGTTGCCCTGCTTCGACACCAACACCAGCGGCACCTCGCGGCGAATCGCCATGCTGGCGCTGACATCGTGGCCGGTACGCACATTGAGCAGCTCCCCCGGCGCCACCAGATCGCCCTCGCCACGCTGCAGGGCGCCGAGCAGCTGATCCTTGGCCTTGGGAATGATCTTCAGCTTGAGGCTGCGGCCATCGCGGGAATTGCGATTGAGATACTGTTCGAAGGCGCGCAGGCGATGGTACTCGACACCGATGCTCTGCCCCTTGACCGCGCCCGAACTGTTGCGACTCTGGTTGACCAGCACGCGCAGCTCGCCACTGCTGCGGATCGTCGGCAGATCACGCGCGCTGCGCACCTGGCTGCCGACCTCCGGCGGGCCGGCCACGCGCGCGCTGACCGAGAACGGCAGCGCGGCCAACAGGCACAGGATCAGCAACAGTCGCGACATCGAATCTCCAGGAACGGGCGGCAGGCCGCCAGAAACCACGCGGGGTCCATTGCCTGCTCTTCGCCAAGGCGCGACAGACGGCAACTGACCACGAACCCATCAAAGAAGTTCCCCCGGCCAACGCGGGGGGCGGAGGTTCGCACAGCCAGCGGCGCCAACGCCAGCCCACAACCTCGTAAAAGCTTTAGAAAAAATCACCAACCTCTTGTTTTATTTGCTTTTTCTGACGAACGGAAAGCATCTGGTATGCTGCCCCATCGCGCACATCAGGTGGCACCATGCAACTCATCGATATAGCCGTCAATCTCACCCACCCCAGCCTCGCCGCGCAGGCCGAGGCGCTGCTCGAGCGCGCCTATGCGGCGGGCGTCTGTCAGCTGGTGCTGACCGGCACCAGTCTGACCGAAAGCGAAGCGAGCCTCGCACTTTGCCGACAGCTGGATGCCCGTGGTGGGCGCCTGTTCAGCACCGCCGGGGTGCACCCTCACGATGCCAGCAGCTGGAACGGCGCCAGCAGCGCCGCCCTCAAAGCCTTGCTGAGCGAGCCGCAAGTGCGAGCCGTTGGCGAGTGCGGGCTGGATTTCGATCGCGATTTCTCACCGCGCCCGGCTCAGGAAAAGGCTCTGGAGGAACAGCTGGCACTGGCCGCCGAGCTGCAGATGCCGGTGTTCCTGCATGAGCGCGAGGCCAGCCAGCGGTTGCTGGAGATTCTGCGCGACTATCGTGACCGGTTGCCGGCGGCGGTGGTGCACTGCTTCACCGGCGAACGACGCGCCTTGTATGCCTACCTGGATCTCGACCTGCATATCGGCATCACCGGCTGGGTGTGCGACGAGCGCCGCGGCACCCATCTACATCCTCTGCTCAAGGACATCCCCGGCGAGCGGCTGATGCTGGAAACCGACGCCCCCTTCCTGCTGCCGCGCAGCCTACGGCCGAAGCCCAAGAGCGGGCGCAACGAACCGGCCTATCTCGTCGAGGTGCTGCGCGAGGTGGCCCTGCATCGCGGGCAGAGCGCCGAACAGCTGGCCAGCTCGACCACCGCCTGCGCCCGCGCATTCTTCGCGCTGCCGACCATACTGGATGACGCCAGCCCGGAGTGTTGATTGACGTCAAGACTCCGGCAAGCCGTCGAGGGCATACTGCTGGCACTTGGCCAATATTCAATGCAGCGAGACGGACAGACATCAGCATGGGCGCCTGGATCAGCGATCTATCTCTCAAGTACAAATTCTGGGCGGTCAACGCCGTCGCGTTCGTCATCAGTCTGATGCTGGTGCTGTTCGCCCTGCATACCGAGCAGCAGGCGCGCAGCGCCGACGCCAGGCAGGCCGTCCAGCACCAGGCACGCCTGCTTCAGCAATGGCCGCAGCAGGCCGCACTGCCCAGCTCGGCCGACATTCAGCTGCTGCAGGGCAATGCCGCCTTGCCAGGCGCGCGCGGCACGGCCGATGGCAGCGGCTGGCAAGCGCTGACGCATGAGGCCTGGTTCGGCACCAACCCCGTCATCGGTGCGCAGCGCGTCACCCTCAGCGATGGACGCAACCTGGCGATACTGGCCAGCGCGCCCAGCCTGCTCGACCTGTTCGCCCAGCACGCGCTGACCTATGCCATCGCCGTCGCCGTTCTGATGCTCCTGCTGCTGGGGGCCTCGCAGCTGCTCATCCGCTTTCTGCTCAGCCATCTAAACAGCCTCAAGGACGTGATGCTGCAGGCCGAACGCAGCGGCGACCTGTCGCTGCGTGCAGCCGCGGACAGCCGAGACGAGGTCGGCCAGATGGCCGCCGCCTTCAATGCCATGCAGGCCGGTTACCAGCGAGTGGTCGGCACCGTTGGCCAGGTTGCCAGCGAACTGAACAACGGCACGCGCAGCCTCGCCGAGCGCATGGGCAGCGTGCGCCAGGGCATGCTCAGCCAGCAGAGCGAAACCGACCAGGCAGCCACCGCCATCAACGAGATGTCGGCCACCGTGCAGAACATCGCCGAGCACGCCAGCACCACCCGCGATCAGTCGCATGGCGCCGACCAGCTGGCCCGCGCCGGACAACAGGTGGTCGGCCGCGTCGAACAGTCCATCGCCGCCCTGTCCCAGGGCGTGCGCCAGAGCGCCGGCAGCATCGAGCGCCTGGCCGAGGACAGCCAGCACATCAGCCGCGTGGTCGGGGTGATTCATGGCATTGCCGAGCAGACCAACCTGCTCGCGCTCAACGCGGCGATCGAAGCCGCGCGGGCGGGCGAGATGGGCCGCGGTTTCGCCGTGGTCGCCGACGAGGTGCGCAATCTGGCCAAGCGCGTGCAGGACTCCACCGACGAGATCACCCAGATGATCGGCAGCCTTCAGGGTGGTACGCGAGACGCCGTGGAATTCATGCGCGAAAGCTCGGAAAACGCCAGCCAGTGCGTGCAGCTGGCGCAAGAGGCAGGCGAATCGCTGGCGGCCATCACCACCGCGGTGGCGCTGATGCGTGACAGCAACACGCAGATCGCAGTGGCCGCCGCGCAGCAGAGCGAAGTGGCCGAGGAGCTGAGTCGGTCGGTGGTGGGCATCCGCGATGTCACCGAGCAGACCGTCGGGCAGACCGTGGAGTCCGCTGCCACCAGCCAGCAACTGGCCGAACTGGCCAGCGAACTGAGCAAGGCCATCCGCCAGCTGCGTCTGTAAACGGAGCGCCTGGGCATAAGGCTATCTGCGCCATAGCCAGGAGCAATTCGCTCTGCGCTGGCGGCGATCCTAGACTCGAGCCATCGAGCCGAGGATCGCCCCATGCGCAAACGTCACCCCAACCTGCTGGCCTGGCAATGGCAGCATTACGCCGACCAGCACCGACATCCCACCAACCTGCTGCTGCACCTGATCGCCGTGCCGCTGTTTTTGCTGTCGCTGATCCTGCTGCTGATCGGCCTGTGGCAGCTGGGGTTCGTGCCCCTGGCGCTGGGCATCATCGGCCTGATCGCCGCCCTGGCGTTGCAGGCGCACGGCCACCGCCTGGAACAGCAGCAACCCGAACCCTTCAACGGCAAGCGCGACGCGGTCAAACGCCTGCTGCTGGAGCAGTGCGTGACCTTTCCGCGCTTTGTTTTCAGCGGCGCCTGGTGGCGCGCCTGGCGCCAGCGCCGGCGCCCCTGAGTCAGGCAAACACGGTCACGGTCTGCCGGCTCAGAGCGATCAGTTCGCCACTCGGACTCCACAGCGCCGCCGCCACGTGTCCGTAGCCATCGCGGGCGTGCTCGATCTCCGCGCGGTACAGGCACCAGTGCTCGGTGTTCAGGCTTTGCAGCGGCTGCACGAATTCGATGGTCCAGGTCAGCGAGCTACCCGGTGCCGGGCTCTTCAGATGCGGCAGTACCGCCGGCGGCCAGGCATCGACCAGCGCCAGCAGATGCGCCTCGCTCAATGCCTGCACCTCGTTCTCGCCACGTAGGCGCACCCAGCCGCCCATCTGCCGCGACGGGTTGTTGGTGAAGGGCATGCCGCCAAGGGCCCAGCGCATGGCCAGAAATCGGGTGAACTCCGGGGTGACGTTGCGCACGTAGGGCAGCTCGGTGCATTGCTCGGCAGGCTTGAGCTGCGGCGCCGGCAACGGCGCCACGTCGATGAGCGAATCGCGCGAGGCACCGAAGCTACCCTGCACCATGGTCACCACCTGGCCATCCTGAGCCGCGCGCAGGCACATCTGGCTGACCGCCTTGCCCTCGCGCAGCACCTCGGCCTGAAAGCTCACCGGCACCTCGGCGGCCACCGGGCCGACGAAGGTGATGGCCAGCGAGCGCACCGGACGCCCTTGCGGCACCTTGGCGCGCATGGCTTCGAACGCCAGCGCCGCCACCAGGCCGCCAAAGCTTGCCCGGCCCTGCCCCCAGGTTGGCGGAATCACCACGCCATCCGGGTCACGGCGCACCGCGTCGAGCAGTTCGGAAAAAGTCATACACACCTCGCATTCCATGAATGGCAGGGATCTTAGGGGATCGTCGATGCCTGACGATAGGCCGATTCGAAGCCTATTCGGTCATAGTGGCGGCGAAAATGTCGCCTTATTGCTCGACGGGGAAGTCGACGTACAGCGCCAGCAAGGCCTCGTCCGCGCGGCGCTCGGCCATTGCCTGGGCCTGCAGCCAATGGTCCCTGCACGGCTTCAGCGCCTCGCTCGCTTCGCTCTGCGCCAGCCACTGCAGATGATCGTGCCAATCGCCCAGCTCGCTTTGCGCACGCTTGAGACGCGCATACGCGGCCTTGCCCAGACCGCCATGGGCCGGATAGGTCTCTGCGGCGTAACGCACGCGCTTGATCAACAGCCGCAGGCGATGCCGGTCATGCGCCGGATCGCGCAGCGCAGCGGCCAGATGGCGCTGCTGGCGGCGCAGGCGGCGACGGATGCGCTTGTCCATCCCGCGCAACTGCCCCTGCACGGCGGCCTGACGCCAGTTCGTCGGCCAGGCATCGAGCAACAGCAGCAGCTCGGCCAGCTCGCGGCTGCTGGCGATGGCCGCGTATCCCGCTGCGTGCTGCGCCGCATCGAGCGGAGCCAGGTGGGGCAACCCCAGACGCTGCAGCTCGCCGATCAGCACCTCGCGGTCGCGCAAAGGGCCGCTCAGCCGTCCCAGCACCGCCGCGCCCTGCTCCAGCGCGTCGACGCTCGGCAGACCGCGCAACGGCCGCAACAGACTGCGCAGCTGGCGCAGGGCGATACGCAGATCGTGCAGGGCTTCGGCATCGGTCACAGCGGCCAGGCGCGCCTGACAGGCATACAGACGGACCTGCAAGGCCAGCACGCGTGCCAGGATCTGTTCGGCCAAACTGCTCATGCACATGCCCCCTTACCCGGATCGGTCATCCACCCCATGCGCACGGCCGGCGCACCCCAGATGATTATTGCGAGACCGCGCGCTAACGCAACAGGCGCCAGGGCAAGGCTCTGCGCAGCTCACCCAGGGCCTGACGCAAAGCCGCCCGGGAAGCAGGCTGACCGGCGTAGCGCTGGGCCTCGAAGCAGCGGGCAAAGGCCTGGATCGC